>JAAZBQ010000247.1 GCA_012513725.1 Chloroflexota bacterium | reverse complement strand
TCGCACAGGATCCAGTACTCGCCCTTGACGTACCAGATGGCCCGCCGCTGCGAGTAGCGCATGTCCACCGCCGGTGGCTCGGGGAGCGGCTCGTAGGGGTTCGGCGCATAGCCCTCCAGGTACTCGGAGGAGGCGAAATCGAACCCCTCCCGGCTGACCCACTCGTTGCGCCCGAGGGTCTCGAGTTTCGCCTCGGGCCGGTACTTGCGGGCCTGCTCCATCCCGTCCATCAGCACCACGTTGTGGGCCCGGGAGGAGCGGAAATAGTGGGTGAGCTCGGTGCGCGAGTAGGAGTAGATGTTCGGGTCGCCGATCAGGAGTCGCCCGCCGGCGTGCAGGACAAAGGTCAGCTTGTCCTCGTGCTGGTGCGAGGCGCCCCAGGCCGCGCCGTCCAAGAACAGGTACTGATCCTCCTCGCCCCAACCGGAGCGCATGCAGTAGTACTGGGCCGCGGGCCAGGCATGGGAGGCGTGATCGGGCGCCTGGCCCTCTTCGCCGTGGGTGGCTCCCCAGACGAAATCGCTCCGCCCGTATACCTCGGCCGCGGCGCGCAAGAGCGGCGCGGGGTCCATGGGCTGCGGGTTGCAGTCGTTGAACATCGGCAGGAGGTGGTCGGGCTGCTGGGCGTAGAGGTACATCTCGTGGGCCTTGGCCACCAGTTGGGTAAAGTCCTCCGGCAGCGGCACGCCGCGGGCCCCGGCCACCCGCACGACGTTGAACATCGCCGAAGTCGGAAAGACGTGATAACCGTGGGTCAGTTCGAACTGAAAGCCGTCGTCATAGTAGGCAAAGGAGTTGATCCACCGCAGCCGGCGGAGCGCCACCCGCAGGTAGGCGTCGGCCAGGCGCAGCTCGGGCGAGTAGAGCGTCGCAACGGCGAGCCCGGAGCACTCGACCTGGTACCAGTTGTTCGCTCCGCCCGAGTGGGCCAGGAGGTAGCGCATGTGCTCCAGGCGCGAGCGGGCCAGCATGCTGTGGGTGGCCTCGTCAAAGGGCGCCGTTCCCCCGAGGCAGCCGAGGACGTCGGGGATCGCCGTGCACTGGCGGTTGCCCACCTCGAGCGTCCGCCAGGGGCCCTGGGGCTGGCGGTGGTTAGGAACCGGGGAGAGGTTGTAAAAGGACCACAAGAGCCGGGCGGCGTGGACCGCGTACTTGTTCTCGCCCGTCTCGATGTACGCCGCAGCGAGATTGCGGACAAAGGGCATGTGGCCCAGGCTGACGGTGGACTCGACGTCGTCGAACAGCCGCAGGTGCCAGTCGACCTCGCTGCCGAACTGGTGGCGCACCAGCATGTGGGCGCGCAGGGTGATGAGGTTGCGGCAGGTCTCCTCGGCCTCCGGGAGGTTGGCCCCCGGCCCCTCGCGGCCGCCCTCGGCGCGAAAGATGTCCGGCGGGCGGAACTCTCGCGCGCAGGCCGTGCGCTGCCACTCGCGGGCCGACATCAGCGCCCCGACCTCCCCCGCCGGTACCGGGCGGGCCATGTGGGCGGGATAGTCCGCCTCGGAGACGTGGAGGCGCTCGGCCCGGGAGTGATCCAGGAGCCGGCCGAACATCCGCTCGCGGAGGGTGATGATGTCCGCCAGGACAGGCAGTTCGAACTCCTCGGCGACCCGGGCGACGGCCAGGAGGCAGTCGGCGGCGACGCGGTCGTTCAGCGCCGCCTTGCGCCAGTGGACCTGGGAGGCGAGCCGGGCGCAGCCGGCCAGCCGCCACAGCTCCGCCTCGGGGT
>JAAZBQ010000246.1 GCA_012513725.1 Chloroflexota bacterium | reverse complement strand
GGTGGGCGTCTCGGCGAGCGCCACCGGGGCGGCCAGTGGCCCAGGGGCCGGCCGCGGGGCACAGCCCCCGACGGCGAGCCACAGCGCGAGGGCCAGCACCCGGCCCGCCCGACGCGCGCCCAATCGATGGTAGAGGGATGACAGAGGGCTGCACATGTGCGGCATTATACGGTAGGGGATTGGGGGTGTCCAAATTGGAGCCGTCCGGTTGGCTCTGGCAACCGGTCGTGCTATAATCGCGCCACGTACCGACCGAACCAATGCTTCCTGCCGACAGGGAGCAGGTAGACTTGACCGGGGCCATTCCCCAACCGGCCTATGTACCTCGAGCCCTGGAAACCACGACGCAAACGCTCCGCCTGGCCATGGGTGCTTAGCGTGATCATCGCGTTTAGCACGGCCTGGAGCCTCTACAGCCGCCAGACGGCCATTCTGGAGGCCGTTCGCGGACCGCTGCCCACCCCCACGCCCACCGAGATCGGCCCTGCCGAGCACGTGGCCGTCGGCGATTCGCTCTTTTGGGAGGGCCGCTACGACGAGGCCCTGGCCGAATATCGGCGCGCCACCGAGCAGGATCCCACGATGGCCGATGCCTATGCCAAGTGGGCCCGGGTGCTCACCGTGCGCCGCCAGAGCGACGAGGCGGTCTCGCTGGCCCGGCGGGCCGTGGAAATCGACGCCGAGTCGGCCCCCAACCTCGCCATCCTGGGGATGGCGCTGGACTGGAACGGCCAGGCGCTGGAGGCCATCGACCGCCTGACCAAGGCCACGTCCATCGACCCGGATTACGCGCCGGCCCACGCGTTCCTCGCCGAGGCCTATGGCGACCGGGGGCTGGTCATCCAGGCCCGCGAGGCGGTGGCCCGGGCCATGGAGTTGGATCCCGATGATCCCTTTGTCCGGCGGAACAACGGCTACATCCTAGAGATCTCGGGCCGATACACGGAGGCGATCGCCGAGTACGATGCGGCGGTGGCCCTGAACCCCAACCTGGCCTTCCTGTACCATGACCTCGGCCGCAACTATCGGGCGCTGGGCGACATGGAGCAGGCCGCCTACCAGTTTGACCGTGCCACGCAAAAGGATCCGGCCGACGCCACCGGGCACTCGCAGCTGGCCATGGTGTACTTTGGCCAGGGCGCCTACGACCTGGCCCGCAGCCAGCTGGAGCGCGCGGTGGAGGTGGATCCCCAGTACGCCAGCGCGCGGAGCCAACTCGGGCTGAGCCTGTACGTCCTCAAGAACTATGAGGAAGCCATCGTGCAGCTGAACGAGGCCATCGCCCTGGGCGCCCGCACCGAGGACAACTTTTACATCCTCGGGTTCTGCTACGCCTACCTGGACCAGTGCACCGAGGCGCGCGCGGCCTTTGAGGAGTCGCTGGCCATCAACCCGCTCTCGGATCTGGCCCGGCAGGGCCTGAACCAGTGCGCCGAATAGAGGACTAGGTAATGAAGCGTCGTCCCGCCCAGAAACGGGCGAACCCCATGCTGTGGATCGTGAGCATCGTCGTCGCGGTCAGCATGATATGCAGCCTGGTGGCCACCGTGTTGCCCTCCTGGGGGGCGGCCCCCACGCCCACCCTGCCCCCGACCCGGGCGCCCCTGTGGACGCCCTCGCCGGTGCCGCCGACCGCCACCCCAACGGCCACCCCCGAGCCCACGGAGACGCCCCTGCCGCCGACGGCGACGCCCTCGCCGACGGCCACCCCCGAGCCGACCCCGATCGTGATGGCCGTCCTGGGGGGTGGCCCCGATACGGTCGATACCCTGGGTGACACGCTCGCGGCGATTGCGGCGCACGGTGCGCACCTCATCCTGCACCCGGGCGATCTCACGGCAGAGGGCACCGAGGCCGCCTTCCAGAACTTTGGCGCGCAGGTGGCCGAGGCCGGCGTGCCGCTGTACGCGGCCCCGGGCAACATGGACGTCGGCGCCGAGTATGCGCACTATCTCGCCCACAGCGGCGCGCCGGCGCTGCACTACTCGTTCGACCACGGCCCCCTGCACATCGCGATGGCCGACGCCTCCCGCGGCGTCATCGATGCGGAGGAACTCGCCTGGCTCGCCGCCGATCTCGAGGCCACCGAACAGCCGATCAAGATCGTGACGCTCCACTACCCACCGTTCGACCCGGGCGGCCACTGGGCCATCCTCCAGGGCGGCAACGAGGCCCTGATGGAACTGCTCGTCGCCCAAGAGGTAGATCTGGTCTTCTCCGGTCACCTGGATAACTTTGGCGAGGAAACGCGCGACGGCGTCCATTACGTGGTGGCCGGGGGCATGGGCGCCCCGAACCCCGGCGCCCGCCACATCGTGTGGGTGACGGTGACCGAGGGCGAGATCGCCGTCGAGGCGGCGCCCGTGATCCCCGATGAGGCGCAGTCGTCGGCCGCCGTCCGCCCCGGGGGCCTGTCGTAGGCGCCCAGTCGATCGCCCGAGAGGAGCCCTCGCATGCTGGGCAGAATCGTATCGCTATGGCGCCAGGACGAGTGGCGGGCGCTGCTGTTCGGGATGGTGTACATCGTGCTGTACGCCCTGATCAGCCAACTCTCCTGGCAGGCGCACCGGCGCACCCTCCGCTACCGACGCCACCACCAGCGAACCGGCGGCGGGCCGCGGCGCGAGGAGACGCCGGTGCTCGGCGAGATCGTGGGGCTCATCGCCGCGCTGGGCTACCCGGTCGTCATGGTGGTCTCGGGGGTGTTCTCGCCGGGGGATGTGGGCATCCGGCCGGTACCGTGGGGTGAGGTGATCGGTCCCCTGCTCCTCGGGGCGCTGGCGGCGACGGCGTGGCTCGGGATGCTGTGGTACCAGCGCCGGGCGCCCGGCATCCCTCGGAGCGCCGATTGGGCATCGACCGCGCCCCTGGCGGTTACCGGTGCGCTGATCGGCGAGGGGCACCTGGCCGTCTGTCGCGCGGCGCTGATGCCCCTTCTGGGTTCGTACTGGGGGATGTGGCTGGGTGTGGCGCTGCGCATGCTGGCCACCCACTCCAGCCCGGGGGTGCTCGTCCAACTGGGGCATCCGCTCGGACGCCGGCGGGTGTACCTCGACTGGACCCTGGACTGGATCTCGACCGCCGCATTGGCCCTCACCGGCAGCCTGTGGGCCGGGCTCATCGTGCGCGCCCTCTGCCGCACGGCCCTGCACCTCACGGTGCTGCGGTCTGCTCCGGGCGCGCCCGCCGGGCTTCCGGCCGAGGCGCGGGCGGATTACGCCGAGCGGCCGGAATCCGCCTGGGAGGGCTCCGCCTCTACTGGATGATGAGCGCCAGCCCGATGAGCGTGGCGAACATGGCGACGGCCAGGAGGCCGATGCGCTTGAGATCGCCGAGGACATAGTGGTACTCGGACGCAAAGTCTACCGTGTCGCCCCGGGCCGGCTTGTCGACGGCGGGCGCGACCGGGGTCGGCGACGACGCCACTGCGGTCGGCGGTGTTGTCGTCCGGCTGCTCCTGGCAGCGCTTTTCCGCGAGCGCCTCTTCTTTGCCATGGATATGTGCTCCTGATCGTTGGTGTGTTTTCTGTAGCCCGAGGGCAGGCCCATTATAGGTGGGGCGCTCCCCGCGGTCAAAGGCCGCCCGCAGCGGGGCTCCTCAGCCCTTGATGACCCCCAGGGGGCGGGTCCGCGCCACGCGCCGGGCGATGCCGGCCTCGTGCACCACGTTCACCACCCGGTCGAGGTCCTTGTAGGCCTGCGGCGCCTCCTCCACCAGGCCGGCCCG
>JAAZBQ010000245.1 GCA_012513725.1 Chloroflexota bacterium | reverse complement strand
GAGGATTGAGCCGTTCCGGGCGGTTTTACGCGGTCTTGACGTCGCCGGTGGCGCCGCGTGCTATGGTAGGGTCACGTGGCACACGCAAGATCACCCTGGAAGGCGTTGAATGACTTGGCAGTTGTGTCACACCACGAGACTACCCGCGCGGCCAAGTGCCCGCGGGTAGTCCACGTTTCGGCGGGCGCCCAACGCTGCGCCTCAGCCTACAGGGCTGGCCGCGTTCCTCCGGGACCGGCAGCCTGCGGCGCCGGCTGGCCGACGCTCCAGCCGCCCCGTCGGGCCAGGAGGAGCGCCTCCACGCAGGCCAGGGCCACGAACAGGATGTAGAACTGCGTACGGGCGGCCCCACTGAACAGCGGCACCACCAGGGCTCCACCCACCAGGTTGGAGGTCAGGTGGAGGAGCATGGCCGCCAGGACGTTTCGCCCGCTGCGGTTGTACACCCAGGAGATCAGGAGCTGCATGCCCAGCGCCAGAACGAGGGCGTCGAACCAGGGAATGTGGCCCCACGCGACCAGGGGGATGTGCCAGACGGCCCGAAACACGCCCAGGATCAGGCTGGCCTGGAGGGCGCCGTACCGACGGTGGGCCAAGCGCTCCTGCAGTGCCGGCAGGGCGAATCCCGTCCAGCCTGGCTCCTCCCACACGCCCCCAAGGAGGAGGAGCTCCAGGTACCGGGGCGCCAGGCTGCCAAGATGCGCCGTCTCGGTGATCGTACCTCCCAGGATGGCGTTCAGGGTCAATGCGCCGACCAGATAGGCGAGCACCAGCGCTGGCGCGATGACGAGCCACTGCCAGCCGCCACGCCAGGTGAACACGCCGCGAAAGAACGATGCGATGCCCCGCCGTCCTTCGGTCAACCCCACCACGATGATGGCCGCCAGGAACGGCCCGTGCGCGATGATCGATCCCCCAGCCAGCGGGGCGCTCCACCAGGATAGCACGTAGGTGAGCAGGAAGAACGTGGTGATCGGATGCTTGGCGACCAGCCCCCCGAGGCCTCCCCTCGTCTTGATGCCCCTATCCATGGCCATCGCGAATTCACCTCCTGTCACCGCGGCCCACGCGGCCCACGCGACATGGGCCAGGCGCGGCCATCTTCTCCGAACACGGGGCGCTGCTCGGCTCTCGGCCGGCGCCCTGGCGGTCTCGATAGGATGGGGCATGGTGCGCGAGGAGGGCAGGGGAGGGACAAAGAGGAGCAGAGGCCAACCGTGCCGCCCCCGTGCAGGGGAGCGGCACGGTATGGTGTACTGTCGTCGCGGACCCGTTGCGTGACGCGGCCCGAGGGCTCGCTACACCTCCGTCACGTCCAGATCGGCGATGAACATGCCCACAGACACTAGGACGCGGCGGTCGGAGCGCTCCTCCTGGTAGGCTGCGTTGGTCCATGCCGTGGAGGCCAGGAACACGTCTTCCTTTTGACCGGGGGCATCCATGTCGGTGATGAACGCGCCCACCGACACCTTGACGCCCACGTCTTGGGGTACCAGCAGGTCCACGTCTCCGATAAGGCCGAATATCCGGATCGTCGTCTCGCCAGACGGGATGTCGGCGTCTCGCAGGTCCAGGCGCGCATCGCCAATGAGCATCCAGATCTCCTCGTTCCGCACCTGCCACCCCTGGCGCCTGCGCAAGTCTCCAAAGGGACGCACGGTGTACTCGGTGTCGGCCGGGAGCATCCGGGGGCGCAAGAGCACCAGGGACCCTACGAGGATGAGCCCTATCGGCCAACAGAACTGGCTCAGATCGACGTCGATCAGCCGACCGATGAGGAGCAAGGCGCCGATCACGACCAGGATGGCGCCGATCGTGATCTGACTGCGGTTCTCCATGTCTGCCTCCGATCCCGATAGCGGGTAGACGCGCCAGGGCGGCGGGCGCATCGGTATTCTACACACCACTACGGCTGCCGGCGCCCGCCGGTTGCGCCCCGGCCAACCGCGACCCTCGGTCGCCCGGTGAAGGCCCTCAGCAGTCGAGCGCCTGGTACACCAGCGTGCGAAAGAGCGGCCCGATAGGGTAGGGGCAGGCCAGCACCTGGGGCATGATGATGGCGACGAGGTCCTCCTGGGGATCCACCCAAAAGTCCGTGCCGGCCAGCCCGCTCCAGGAAAAGGAACCGGCCGAGCCGAGGCAGCGCGCCAGCGCCGGGTCGAGGATCACCTCAAAGCCCAGGCCAAAGCCCGCGCCAGGGGCCTCGCG
>JAAZBQ010000244.1 GCA_012513725.1 Chloroflexota bacterium | reverse complement strand
GCATGGGGCTGTACAGATCGACATAACTACGCCCTCGCTCGTCGGTGGGCAGCCCGGGCGCCGTGTGCCCGTCGACCACGACCAAGAGTCGGCCGGCGGTGTCATGCCGGCGGGTGATCAGGTCGAGCCGCGTTCCCTGGAACGTAAAGGTCACGCTGTCGCCCGGCACATCGGACTGGATGTACGCATCACCCTGGGCTTCGCCGTCGATCACGTTGCCCCAGGCGCCCTGCGGCTTGACCGCGGCGTGGGTCTCCTGGTACACGCCGGGACCGGGGACCGGCACGTCGGCGGCCCGCTGCACCGCCAGGTAGACGGGCCGCGGGGTAAAGTCGGGATCCACCATCCGGAAAAAGTACTCGGCGCTGCTGTCGGGGATGTGCCCCACCTGCCGAAAGTACCAGGTCATCAGCACGCCGGCCCACGGCCACTCGCGGCGGGCCATCTCGATCCCGCGCACCGTGTACTCGGCCTGCTCCGCCTCCGTGACCCGCTTCCAGGGGAGATCGTCGGGCGAAAAGGACTCGGGCGCAGCGTTCCAGCCGTACTCGTTGAACCAGACGGCCTTGTCGGCGTCGCCATAGCGCACCATGATCTCCCGCTGCAACAGGACCCGTTGAAAGTTCAGCACGTTGGGGTCGGGCGGGTCCTCGGGGGGGCGATCCATGCCAAAGGCGTTCGTCGAGAGGATGTCAAAGTATTCGGCCGCTCCGGCCTCGTACATCCCCTCGAGGTAGGTCAGGTCGTTCATCGATCGCCACTTGCCCGGCTCGGGGTGGGGCTCGCCGAGCGTGTAGGCGAGGGGCGCCGACAGGACGTACACGTTCGGATCGGCCTCCTTGGCGCGAAGGTAAGCGATCCGGAGCATCTCGACGTACTCGGCGGGGTCGACCGCCCGGTTGCCCCATTCGGGATAGATGTTCGGCTCGTTCCAGATCTGGATGTAGCCGATCCTGCCCCGGTAGTGGCGGACGAACTCGTAGACGAAATCGCCATAGTCCTGCAGGTCGTCGGGCGGGGCGTTCTGCAGAGAGTTGTCCTGGCGTGTCCAGGCCGGGGGCAGATCCAGGCGCGCGACGACGCGCAGGCCATAGGCGTCACACAGCGAGACGATCTCGTCGAACTTGGTCCACGTGCTGGCCCTACTCGCCGCCTGGAGGTACTCCCCCTTGCGCTGGGGCTCCAGCTCGGCCCAGGGGAACTGCTGCTTGACCCAGCCGATGCCCCCCTCGGCGGCCATCCGCACGGTGCGCTCGCGCTTCCACGCCTCCACCTCGCGGGAGAGAAAAAAGTTGGCGCCGTAGGGGTTCACGTCGGTGGAGGGTATCTCGCGCGCCGGGGAGACCCCGTTGCCGACGGGTGATGACAGCGCCGCCACGCCGAGGTAGGCGGTGCGAACGAGGAGGCCGAGGAGCGCGACGAACACCGCGGCTAGGATGAACAGCCGCAGGCGCGCTCCGGCGCGGCCGGGTCGCCGAATCATGCCCATGCGCCTGGGTCTCCCTGGCGGTTGGATGCAACGGAGAGGTGCGGGTTTCCCATGGACGCGATTCTAGGCCGCCGGCAGGTGTTTGTCAACGGCCGAGGGCGCCCCTATAATGGGCGGTAACCCACGGGCCGGACGCCTTGGTTTCGTCGGCGTGGCATCGTGCGTCCCGCCCGTCGGAGACGCAGGGAGTCGAGGATGAAGATCATCACCACCCACGAGCGCACCGACATGGACGCCCTGGCCTCCATGTACGGCGCCTCCCTGCTCTTCCCCGAGCATCGGCCGGTCCTTCCCCTCAAGATGAACCGCAACCTGCGCGCATACCTCGCGCTCTATGCCGACGTCCTGCCGTTCGTCGAGCGCGATGCGCTGCCCAAGGCCCACATCAGCGAGGTGATCCTGGTGGACACCCACGGGGTGGCGCCGATGCGGGGGATGACGGCGCGCACGAGGTACCGGATCATCGATCACCACGTTGATGAGGAGCCCCCGACCGAGGAGGCCATCGTCGAGGCGGACGAGGTGGGCGCCACGAGCACGATGCTGGTCGAACGCATCCGCAATCGGGGCATCTCCCTAGGCGAGGTGGGCGCGACGCTACTCCTGATGGGCATCTATGAGGACACGGGCGCCCTGTCGTACCTGACGACGACGCCCCGCGACGCCCAGGCGGCTGCCTGGCTCCTGGAGCGCGGCGCCAGCCTGGCGGTGGTGAACGAGTTCCTCCACAACCCGCTGACGCCCCAGCAGCGCGAGGTACTCTCTGATCTGGTGGCCTCGGCAGAGGTGGAGACGGTCCAGGGGCGCAGCATCCTGATCGCCCCGGTGGTCCTGGACGTCTATGTGGATGAGCTATCCACCCTGGCACACCAGCTCACCGACGTCTACGAGCCGGACGGGTGCTTTTTGCTGGCCGAGTTCGAGCGGGACGTACAGGTGATCGCGCGCAGCACCACCGACGCCATCGACGTGGGAGCCATCGTCCGGCACCTGGGCGGCGGCGGCCACCCCAAGGCCGCGGCGGCACTGGTGGAGGATAGGAGCATCCCGGAGGTGCGCGAGCGCCTCCTCGAGGTGCTCGCCGAGGAGGTTCGCCCGCCCACGCCGGTGCTCGCCATCATGTCCACTAACGTGCATACGGTGGACCTGAGCATGTCGGCCCGCGACGCCGCGCAGCTGATGCGCCGCTACGGCCACGAGGGGTTCCCGGTGGTCGAGGGGCGTCGGCTGGTGGGCATTCTGACCCGGTCAGACATCGACCGGGCGCTCCACCATCGCCTCGGCGACATGACGGTGCGCTCGCTGTTGCATACCGGCCCCCTCTACGTGCGCCCCACCGACCCGGTGGAGGAAGTGGAGCGGGTGATGATCGAGCACAACCTGGGCCAGGTTCCCGTGGTCGAGAACGGCGATTTCGTCGGCATCGTCACCCGCACCGACGTGATCAAGCTGCGTGCCCGCGGCTCCGCGCATGCCCAACCCGTGGACCTGCGCCAACGGCTGGACGAGGCCATCCCTGAGGGCTACCGGAACCTCCTGCTCAAGGCCCGTGATGCCGCCAACACTATGGGCTACTCCCTGTATATCGTGGGCGGCTTTGTGCGGGATCTCTTGCTGGGGGCGCCGAACCTCGACCTGGACCTCGTGGTGGAAGGGGATGCCATCCGCATGGCCCACGCCCTGGCCAGGGACCTCGGAGAGCGCGTGCGCAGCCACGCGCGCTTTGGCACGGCCAAGATCATCCTGGAGCGCACCGCCGGGCCCGACGTGCCGCCATCGCTCGATTTCGTCACGGCCCGCACCGAGTTCTACGAGCGCCCGACCGAGCTACCGCAGGTGGAGCGCTCATCCATCAAACAGGACCTGTACCGGCGCGATTTCACCATCAACACCATGGCCCTGTGCCTCGATCGCGATCGCTATGGCGAGTTGCTGGACTATTACGGGGGCCTGCGCGATCTGGAGCGGGGGACCATCCGCGTGCTGCACAACCTGTCGTTCGTCGAGGACCCCACGCGGATCCTCCGGGCGGTGCGGTTCGAGCAGCGCCTGAGGTTCCACATCGAGGCCCGAACGGAGGAGCTGATCCGGGATGCCCTGGATCTCCTGGACAGCGTCTCGGGCGAGCGCCTGCGCCACGAGCTGTTTCTCATCCTGGAGGAGCCAGAGCCGGAGCGCGCCCTGGAGAGGCTGCGCCACCTGGGCGTGTGGGATCACATCTCCCCGCAGGTCGTCCTGCCCCGGGATCTGGCCGCCATGTTCGCCCGGCTGCGCGAGCGCTTTCGCGCCCTGCCTGCTGCCGAGCCGGAGGACGAAGATGGCCCCTCGCTGCCGCTCTGCTACCTGGCGATCCTCACCAGCGCGATGGACTCGGGTGCCCTGGCAGCGTTCACCACGCGCCTGCGCCTGACCCAGCACGACACGCGCTTTCTCCGACAGGTGGCCGCCCTCCGCGACCGCCTACCCGAACTGGGCTCGCCGGCGATGCTGCCTAGCCACATCTACAGGTTGCTCAAGCCCTTTGGGCGTGGCGAGCGCTTTGTCCTCTCGGTGCTCACCGATGCGGGGCCCGCTCGCGAGCGGCTCGACCTCTATGAGCGGGAGCTGAGCGCGGCTCGTCCCCGGGTGGACGGACACTACCTGCGATCCCTCGGCGTGCCGCCGGGGCCCATCTATGGGGAGATCCTCGAGCGCCTGCGGGATGCCCTCCTGGATGGCGAGGTGCGCACTGAGGAGGAGGAACAAGCGCTGGCGCGGACGCTGGCGGAGGGGTCGCACATGGTGTGACCGGGGCGCCCGCCGGCGTGCTATACTGCCCTCAGGGCCTCTGCGCCGCCAGAGTGAGCCAACTGGGCAACCCCGCGCGCGGGTTTGTGCGCCAGTCGAGCAGGCTGTCATCGGTGCCCGGCGCATACGTGGGGCCCTCCCAGAAGCGCGAGTCCTTGGCTCCGCTCTCTGCCACCCTCCGGAGTACCAGCCCGGCCTCGAGAAGGCTGTTCACGATGTCGGCCAGGGTCCAATGGAACTCGTAGGTCCTGCGGCCCTTCTCGGCCTGGACAAAGGGCCCAGTGGCCCAGTAAGGCTTGACCATCTCGATAGCAGTCTGGTCCCGCCAGGGTCTCTGAAAGGGGTGCACGTCGTACATGACATAGTGGCCGCCAGGCTTCAGGACGCGAGACACGGCGCAGAACACTCGGTGTGGCTCGTCGATCCAGACCCAGAAGCCGTTGGTCGAACAGACGAGATCGTACGCACTATCGGCCAGCGGATCCAGACCCACGGCATCGCAGCGCACGAACTCGATGTCTAGCCCGAGGATCGCCGCGCGCCGAGCTGCCGCCTGCAACTGACGTGTAGAGATATCGGTCGACGTTACCCGGGCTCCCATGCCGGCGAGCGCAAACGCGGCATAGTTGTCCCCGCTACCCACTACGCAGACCCGCTGGCCGCCAAGATCCCCGCAACACTCACCGATCATCTGCAGCGCGTCGCCCACAAAGGCCACCGATGGCTCTTCGATGCAGACGCGCCACAACTGGTCTTGGTCGCGCAGGCCCTCCCAGCCCTCAGATGCCGCATCCCAGTGTCGGCGATTCGCTTGGCGCATGTGGTCGGTCATGGGGTCCTCTCGCGAAGCACTGCGTAGGGCAGTACCATCAGAACACCCGCGTCACCTCGTCGGTGTCGAAGCGCGGCAGCGGTACCACCTCCCCATCGCGCACCATCAACAGCCCCTCTTCCTCGGGCACGAGGTCGGCAATGTGCGCGCAGGGGATGCCGGCGTCGCGATAGCGGGCGCAGAGCGCTTTGGCCTCTTCCGCGTCGATCGCCACGATCAGCGACCCCGAGGCAATGGCCCCCAGGGGGTCCAGGCCGTACTCGGCGCAGAGCCGAGCCCCCTCGGGCGCGATCGGCACCCGCGCGGCATCCAGGCGCAGCCCCGTTCCCGCAGCGTAGGCCAACTCGTGAAGGCCGGTGGCCAGCCCGCCCTCCGTGGGGTCGTGCATCGCGTGGACGCCGGGGTGCGCAGCGGCGATGCGCGCCGGAGCCACCACGCTGATCCCCGGATCGTGCAGGTACTCGCGGGCCCGGGCGATGAACGCCTCGCTATAGCCCCGGGCGCGGAGGTCGGCGGCGCGCTCGTGGGCGATCAGGGCCGTCGCCTCGATGGGAATGCCGTTCACCAGGAGGACCCGATCACCGACCCTGGCGCCCGCCGTGGTGATGAGCCGTTCCCGGGCCACCTCGCCGATCAGGACCCCCACGACGATCGGCCGCTCCAGCCCATAGGTGACCTCGGTGTGGCCGCCGACCAGGGTGATGCCCAGCTCGTCGCAGGCGGATCGCAGTTGCCCAAAGATGCCGTTCAGCAACGCGTCGGTGGTGCGCCCCTCGGGGAGGAGGACGGTGGCCAGCATCCAGAGCGGCGTCGCGCCGCTGGTCGCCACATCGTTGGCGTTCACGTGGACGGCGTACCAGCCGATCTCGTCGGTGGCGAACGTGATGGGGTCCGTCTTGACGACCATGTAGCGGTCCCCCATGTCGATGACCGCCACGTCCTCGCCGGGTCGGGGCCCCGCCACCAGGCGGGGGTCCTGTGCGGGGCAGCACTGCAACAGGGCGGCAAGGGTCTCCAGGGGCAGCTTGCCGGTAGGATAGACGGCCTCGGAAGGCATGGGGTGGTGCACTCCTGTTCTGTAGGGAGCACCGACGATATGCTGGTCGATGCCCACTGCGGCGCCCCTGGGAAGGGCAAGGTGTTCGTTCCCGGGGCGCACACCGTAGCACTCGGCGGAGGTGCTGTCAACGGGCGCGGATGTTGCAGGCGGCCCATCCTTTGGAGGGTGGGCCGCCCGACCGCTGCGCATCCGCCCGGAAGGGCGCTGCGCTGCCTACGCTATCTCGACGGCCTCGACCGCCTCGGTGGGCTCGGGGGCCTCGTCGAGGGTGATGTCTTCGGCCACCCTCGGCGGCACGACGAGGAATAGCGCGTTCAGCAAGATGCCCACCACGGCAGCGGTGGCGATGGCCGGCAGCCCATCGGGAAAGGCCGTCTGCAGGCCCGGAACCGGGATCGGCAGCATCCCGCCGGGAAACATCGAGCCACCGATCCCGATGACCAGGATCACGGCGCCGATGGCCAGCTGCCGCGGCTCAAAGAGGTTCACCCGCTCCGACTGGATCAGCGCGACACCCTGCAGGCCGATGACCCCGAACAGGAAGATGGCCAGGCCGCCGGTGACGGCTGTCGGGAGGGTGTTCACCACGGCGGCGAGCTTGCCGACGAACGCCAACGCCATGGAGATGATCCCGGCAGTCACCAGCACGGGTCCCGAGTAGTTCCGGGTGATGGCCATCAGCGAGTTGTTCTCGCCATAGTTGGTGCCCGCGCAGCCACCGAGGAGACCGTTGATGGCGTCGCCGATCCCATCCAGGATCAGATTCAGCCCGATGAGGTTCTTGATGCCCTGGGGCTTGCGGCCCAGGTCCTCCGCCAGCCGGTCGACGTACAGGCTGATCTGGTACAGGTGGGCGGTGGACTCAGGGATCGTGGCGATGGCGATCGGGGCGATGGCCAGCACTGCGGCCCAGCGGAACTTGGGCAGCGTAAATGCCGGTACCTGCACCCACGGCGCGCTTCCCACCGCGCCGAATTCCACGATCCCCGCCATGACCGCGACCGCATAGCCCACCAGTGCCCCGAGCAGCACGGGGATCATCGAAAAGAACCCGCGACCCCGCAGGTACACGGAAAAGAGCACCGTGGCCAGCAGGGTGACGATGGCCACTAGCCATTGCGTCGAGGCATTGTCCAGCGCCGTCTTGGCCAGCGAGATGCCGATGACGATGGCCACCGACCCTGTGACGATCGGAGGGAGTACCTTGTCCAGCGCGTCCTTACCCACCCAGCGGATGAGGAACCCCGCCGCAACGGACACCACGGCAGTGGCCACGATGCCGCCCTGCGCCACGGCCTGCCCACCCCACTCGGCGCCCATGACGGCGCTCACGGCGGCGATGTACGAGAACGAGGACCCATAGTACAGCGGGATGCGCATCCCGGAGCCCAGCAGCGCCACCACGGTGGCCAGGCCGCTGGCAAAGAGCGTGACGCCGATGTCAAAGTTGGTGAGAATGGCCACCAGCACCGTGGCGGGGAACATGGTGATGACGTGCTGTAGCCCCAGAGCGATTTGGGCGCCCAGGGGCGGACGATCTTGCGGGAGGTAACCGAGGATCGCTGGCTTGCTCGACACGGGTGGCTCTCCTTTTCTGGCGATGTGGCGGCACGATACGGGCGGTTGGCGATCGACAACCTCGTGTTGGGGCCTCCCTTGGCCCGGGCGGATGTGGCAGGCCGGCGCAGCGAGTGCCCGGCGTGTGGCGGTCAGGCACACCTCCCAGACGCAGAAAAAACGGGCTCTGCGGTTGGCAGAGCCCGTTGGTCGACAATACTCCCGCGGCGAGGGCCTCGTCGGCCCAACGCCTTGCGGTCCGACAGTGTGTAGGCGGCGCAGTGGTTATTCACCGACCCCGACTCCAGCGTGTTGCATCGCCTGCCGGGAGACCAGTATAGCACATCGTCCCGGCCGCTCAAAAAGGCGAGCGCGCGTCTCCGGCCCCCGATGCAGCGGTTCTGCGAGCCGGTTAGTCGGCCTTCTCCGGCCGCCCCGCCGCGCCCGACTCTTCATCCACAAAGCACACCTGGTCACCCCCGAGGTCCTTGGCCTGGTATAGGCCGACGTCCGCACGGTTCACCACGGCGTTCGCGTCCTCATCTCGCGCGGGGTTCGTCACCGACACGCCGATCGACGCGGTGACCGCTGCCTCGACGCCCTCGATGTAGAACACCCTGCGCCGCAAGGCCTCGGCGATGCGGTGGGCCAGCGCCTGCGCCTGCTCGGCGTTCGTGCGGGGGGCCATCACGGCGAACTCGTCTCCGCCATAGCGGGCCACCAGGTCGCCCCTCCGGACGATGCCGGCGATCGCCTGTCCCACCTCGCGCAACAGCTGATCCCCTGCCAGGTGGCCGAGGCTGTCGTTGACTGCCTTGAGCCCCCGCTCGGGCCCGCGATCGAGGTCGATCATGATCACCGCTGTTACTTCGTCGCGGAGCCGGGCACGGGCGACCTCGGCGCCGAGCGCCTGGAAAAAGTGACGGTGGTTGTACAGCCCCGTCAGGCCGTCGCGAACGGCCATCTCGTGCGTGCGGGCGAACAGAAGCGAGTTCTCCAGGGCCACGCTGCCCTGCGCGACGAGGATCCCGAAGATGCCGAGTTCCTGCTCTTCCGAAGCCTGAGGCGCGCGCTGCGCAAAGACGATGATGCCGTCCACCCGATCGTGGGCGGAGAGAAAGCCATGCTCCATGCGGTCCCACGCATTGCCCTTGGCATGGGGCTGCGCCTCGGCGTGCGGGTCGGCGGGAGCGTCCTCTGGGAGGGGGGGCGGCTCGCGCAGCGTGACGTGTAGGTGGACGCTACCAGGGTCCGGCCGCTCCTCCTCGGGGAGTAGGGCGACCATCGCCCCCAGGAGTTCCTGTTCTTCCGCCGGGGTCAGGTGGTGCTTGCTTGCCGCCAGCGCCCAGGGCTCGTCGCCGTCCTCGTGCAGGAGGATGGCGGCCGAGGCGTCACAGCGGATCGAGTTGAACACGGCCTGAACCAAGACCTGGACGATCTCCCGCGCATCCAGTGCGCTGGCCATCGCCTGGCCGATCTGCTGGATGTAGCCCAGCTCCTGTCGCCGGCGTCGCTCGATCTCCGTGTTGGCCTCGCGGAGCTCGCGGATCAGCGCCGCGTTGTGGCGGGAGAGGTCGCGTCGCTCCAGTGCCCGCGTGATCACCACGCCCAGGCGATGCAGGTTGGAGACCGGCTTTTGCAGATAGTCGTAGGCGCCCAGGCGTAGCGCCTCCACCGCCGACTCGAGGTCTGCCTGACCGGTGAGGATGATCACCTCGCATTCGGGCTGCACGGTGTGGGCGTGTGCCAACACATCGAGGCCCGAGGCGCCCGGCATGTAGAGATCCACGATGGCCACGTCGTACGGCTCGTCCGAGAGTGCTGCCATCGCCTCGGTGCCGTCAGACACCGTCCGCACCGCATACCCCTCGCGCTCGCAGTACGACTGCAAGAGCCTGCGAATGCCGCGCTCATCGTCGGCCACCAGGATCCGGCGAGTCTCCACCTTACCCCCGTTCCAGATTACGGACACCCCCCGGCGATGCGACCACCACGGCGTAGGCGATCCCCAGGAACAGGCCGTTCTCCACTACCCCGGGGATGTTGTTGATCTCCCGCTCCAGCGCGACGGGGTCGTCGATGCCGGGATAGGTGCAATCCACGATCAGGTTGCCCTCGTCGGTGCCAAAAGGGGCGCCGCGTGTCAGCCGCAGCGCGCAGCGGGCGCCGGTCTGTTCGAGCGACCGCATGGTGTTCTGCCAGCCAAAGCGAATGACCTCCACCGGCACCGGGCTGCGGGTGCCGAGGCGCTCCACAAGTTTGCCCTCGTCGACGACGATGATCTCCCGGCGCGTGGCGTGGGCCACGATCTTTTCCCGCAGCAGCGCGCCACCCAGCCCCTTGATCAACTGCAGGTCCGGGTCCACCTCATCGGCGCCGTCGATGGTCACATCGAGGCACGGCCGCTCGGCCAGGTCGGTGAGGGGGATCCCCTCCTGCCGGGCGAGCGCGGCGGTCTCCTCGGAGGTGGGAACGGCGACGATGCCCCGGAGCGAGCCTTCCCGAAGACGCTCGGCGATGCGCAACGTGGCATAGCGCGCGGTAGAGCCACTGCCAAGCCCGATGGCCGTGTCGCTCCGCACGTACTCGGCGGCCCGATATCCGGCAGCACGCTTGAGGGCGTCGATCGTGGCGCCATCCATGGGCAGCGAGTTCATACCCGTAGGGCTTGCGCTCACCTTTTGTTCCACCGGTATCCTCCTATGTGGCAGTGTGCGATGGTTGGGGAGCCGGTGGCTCCCTCCGCGTCCGTTATGTTCAGGATCCGCCGTTCAGGGCCAACGCCATGTAGGCCACCGTGGCCTCGAGGAGCTCATCGATCGACAGGCGCTCATCGTAGACGTGGGCCTGGTCTTCTCCGCCTGGGCCAAACCCGATGCAGGGCACGCCCGCCGCGGCGAGATGGCCTCCATCGGTGCAGAACGTCCACACCCCCACTTCCACCGGGCGGCCCAGCGCCCGAACGAGGCTCTCTCGGGCTGCCACGAGGCGGG
>JAAZBQ010000024.1 GCA_012513725.1 Chloroflexota bacterium | reverse complement strand
GTGGCCCTCGCCCGACGCGTTCGACTATTCTGTCATTCCCGCCCAGTGCCGGCGGGTGCGCGAGGCGGGGCGGGTGGTATGCTTTATGGGCGACCGGCTGAACCGCGTCGCGCAGCTCAAGCCGGCCATGTACCTCCGCGGCATTGAGGCCATCCTCCTGGACCTGTCGCTGCGCCCCGACCTGGCCGCCGCTGTCATTGAGCGGATCCGGGCGTTCTATACGGCGTACCTGGACCGCGTCCTGGAGGCCGCCGGGGGGCTCATCGACATCGTGGTCACCGGCGACGATTTCGGCGCCCAGAACGGCCTCCTCGTCTCGCCGGGTACCTGGCGCGAGCACCTGCGGCCGGGGTTCGAAGAGTACCTATGCCTCATCGCCCACCACGGCGCCCGCTCGATGCACCACACCTGCGGCTCGGTGGTGGCCATCATCCCCGATCTGATCGCCGCGGGGCTCGACATCCTGCAATCCCTCCAACCGGAGGCCGCCGGGATGGCCCTTCCCGCCCTCCACGCGACCTATGGCGATCGCCTGGCCTTTCACGGGGGGATCTCGATCCAACAGACGATGCCGTTTGGCACGCCGGAGGACGTGCGTCGCGCGGTGCGCACCATTGCCGAGGCGGTGGCCGGGCGAGGCGGCTACATCTATTGCACCGCCCACAATATCCAGGCGGATACGCCGATGGCGAACGTGCGGGCGCTCCTGGCGGCCTATCGGGAGTTCGGCGCCCGGTAGCGTCGGCCCGAACGGCTGCCCTCCCGCGCCGCCCACGCCGGGGCCCGTGGCTGTGCGTGGAGACAGACCGCGCGGGGCGGCGGTGCGTCATGGGGCTGCCGCAACATGGGGCTGTCACGGAGGGTCTGGGAACCATGAGACTGAGCACGGAGAGAAAAGTGGTGCTGATTGCCCTCGGGGTGGGGGTGCTCGGCCTTTCGTTTCTGCTGGATTCGATCGGGGCGCCGGGGCCTTGGTCGTTCCTGGCGGGGGTTGGCGCGGGCGTGGGGCTGACGTTGGGCATCGACCTGGCGATTGCCGGGTTCGGTAGGCGCCGACGCTCCGACTAACGACCTGACCGGTTGCCGACCGAACCTGCGGGCGCCCATGGCGACCATTGACTGCGTGGGAGCCGGTGGCTACAATCCGCCCACCTTTGTCTTGGGTTTCGCCGTCGAAAGGAGTCGCCATGTCATCGCAGACTGGAACCCCGCTGCCCTATCAGGACGTGTCCCTCAGCATCGACGACCGCGTTGCCGACCTCGTCTCCCGGATGACCCTGGAGGAAAAGGTCTCCCAGATGGTGCACCCCGCCTCGGCCATCGACCGCCTGGGGGTGCCCGAGTACAACTGGTGGAACGAGTGCCTCCACGGGGTGGCCCGGGCCGGCATCGCCACCGTCTTTCCCCAGGCCATCGGCATGGCCGCGGCCTGGAACCCGGACCTCTTGCACCGCATGGCGGTGGTCACCTCTGACGAGGCGCGCGCCAAGCACCACGAGGCCGCCCGCAACGGCATCCGCGACATCTACCGCGGCCTCACCTTCTGGTCGCCGAACATCAACATCTTTCGCGATCCCCGCTGGGGCCGGGGCCAGGAGACCTATGGGGAGGACCCCTATCTCACCGCCCGCCTCGGCGTGGCGTTTGTCAAGGGGTTGCAGGGCGATGACCCGCGCTACTACAAGGTAACCGCCTGCGCCAAGCACTATGCCGTCCACAGCGGCCCCGAGGCCCTCCGCCACCAGTTCGACGCCCAGGCATCGCAGCGCGACCTCTGGGAGACCTATCTCCCCGCCTTTGAGGCGCTGGTGCGCGAGGCCAAGGTCGAGTCGGTGATGGGCGCCTACAACCGGACGAACGGCGAGCCCTGCTGCGCGAGCCCCACGCTGATCGGCGAGATCCTCCGGAACAAGTGGGGGTTCGACGGCCACTTCGTCTCCGACTGCTGGGCCATCCGCGACATCTACCGCGACCACCAGGTGGTGGATACCCCCGAAGAGGCCGCTGCCCTGGCCGTGAAGGAAGGGTGCGACGTGAACTGCGGCAGCACGTACCCGCACCTGGTCAAGGCCGTGGAGCAGGGGCTCATCGACGAGGCCACCATCGATCAGGCGGTGCAGCGCCTCTTCCGGTGCCGCTTCCGGTTGGGGATGTTTGACCCGCCGGAGATGGTGCCCTATGCCCAGATCCCCTACTCGGTGAACGACGCCCCGGAGCATCGCGCGCTGTCCCTCGAGGTGGCGCTGGAATCCATGGTGCTGCTCAAGAACAGCGACGGCGCGCTGCCGCTCGGCGAGGGCCTGCGCTCCATCGCCGTGGTGGGCCCCAACGCCGACGACGTCGAGGTGCTCCTCGGCAACTATAGCGGCACCCCCTCGGTGGCGGTGACCCCGCTGGAGGGGATCCGCGCCCGGGCGGGGGAGGGCGTCGAGGTGCGCTACGCCCGCGGATGCGGCATCCTCGGCGACTCGCGCGCGGGCTTTACCGAGGCCGTCGAGGCGGCGCGCGGGGCCGACGTGGTGATCGCCTG
>JAAZBQ010000243.1 GCA_012513725.1 Chloroflexota bacterium | reverse complement strand
CGCTCACCATCAGGGGCACCACGAGGGAGCGGGAAAAGGCGATGCCGGCCGATCGCGCAGTGATCACCAGGGTAGACACGTAGACCGCCGGAAAGGCGGCCATCACGGCCCCCAGCACCGGCCCGCCATAGTTGCTCAGGGCCACCGCCAGGACGATGATCCCGCCGCTCAGCACCGCACGGGCCGGGATGTCCCACCGTCCCCGGCGGACGGCCACCCGCTCGTGGGAGCGCACACGCAGGACGCGGTCCATCAGGAAATAGGCCACCACCAGCATCGTGGCCCAGCCGAGGAGGGCCAGGCCATAGTGGGACACGCCCCGCCACACCAGGAGCCCCTGGAGCGCCGCCCAGGCGGCCAGCGCCCCGCCGATCCCCAGCGCCACGCCCCGCGGCGCCAGCGCGGCGTACACCAGGAGAAAGACGCAGTTCACGCCAAAGGCCAACGGCAGCGCCGTTGTGGCGTGATACGCCCGCTCGGCCCCCTGGGTCCAGGCGATGGCCGAGAGGGCCACGACGATGGTCGACGGCAGGCCCCCGAGCAGGCCGCCGATGCGGCTGCCAAAGGTCTCGGCGGCCACGCTGGTCAGCGTGATCCACACGCCGCCCACCGCGAAACTCACCAACAGCCGCAGGACGAACGGATCCACGTCTCCCATCACGAGCCGGCGCCGCCGCTCAGCGGAACCACAGCCCGGACACGCGATCCTCCTCGTCCAGCACGATGACGACCATGGGCTTGCCCTTTTCGAACGTCACGCGCCAAGAGTGGGCGCCGTCCTCCACGCCGAGGTAGGTGGCCTCGTCGCCCCAGTCGCCCAGGGCGGTCTTGAGCTGGTCCACCACCTCGAGATAGTCCTCGGCGCTGCGGTCGGTGAACATGACATCGCCAAAGTCCTGGGTAAAGACCGCCGCGTCCTCCTCTTGGTAGCCCTCGCGGACGTGGTCGTAGGCGGCCTGGGCGGCGGCCGGCGGGGGCTCGTCGGAGGCCGTCTCGCCGCCACAACCCAACAGGGCCATGGCCAGCAGGATGCAGGCCAGAACGTACCGGATAGCGTGTGGATAGCGTCTCATACTACACCTTCCTGTCAACATATGGGCCGCACTTCTGGGAGCCGGGTACTTCATCACGAATCCCCCGAATGCCGGACGAATAGGAGGAACACATATCAAGGATTGGAGCACACTCAACCGATGGGGTCCACACATCGAGGGGACGCCGCCCTCTCGCCGACGGCAGAACCGGCCCAAGCATCTGGACCGATCCCACTCTTCATCCGCGGCATCCGTCCCATCGGTCCCAATCCGTGGTCGATTCCCCCCCCATCCGCGAGATTCGTCCGAGCATTCGAGCGATTCGTGTGAACACCCCCGACTCGAGCCAGCGCCTAGACCTCGACGACGAACACGTCCGACCGGCCGCGGTCGGCGTGGTTGTAGCAGATGTGGCGCCCGGTGGGGCTGGACTGCGGGTGCGGGTGGGGGTACTGCCCCTCGTGGCCGCCCCAGTTGGTGCCGTGGCGGGCGATGACCTCGATGCGCGGCTGATCGGCGTCATAGTAGAGCCACAGGAGCAGGTCGTTGGTGAGGTTGCCATCCAGGATGAACGCCGGCCGCCCCTGCATCGCCGACACGTGACCATAGTGCATCCAGCCGGGCGAGTTCCACTCCCGGACGTTGTTCCCCTCCAGATCGTCCAACCCGATGTGGTACCCGTCGGGGCCTGGGCAGTGGTAGAGATCGTACTGCCCGTCCCACGTCCACGTCGAATGCACCTGGAACGTCTTGCCCGAGGGCGAGGGCATCTCGATCATCTCCCCGGTAGAGATGCGGTAAACCCACACGCGGTTCGTCTTGCCGTCGGACCCGAACCAGAACCGCGGCGGATAGTCGCGATCGGTCATCAGGAGGTCGGGGTCGGTGGGCGAGCACTGGACATGGTTGCCCCGGCACATGGCCTCCTCGTAGAGCACCTCCTCCTCGCCCCCCTCCAGGGGGATGCGGCAGAGGCGCATGAGGGAGCCGCCCGGCGCCGAATAGTGCTCGGCCACGTGCACCGTCAGGCGGTCGGCGCCGCGCATCGGCTCGGGGACGATGTTGCGCGGATAGGCCACGTAGCGCTCATCGGCATCGATGGAGGGCATGCCGATGGGAAAGTAGCCCCAATCCTCGATGAGCGTGCGTTCCTCCAACGTGTCGAGGTGGACGACGCACAGCGACCGGCCCCGGGTAAAGGTCACCCAGCGCTTCTTGGGCGCCACGCAGATGCCCCCGTGGATGCTCTCGTCGGCGCGGGCGGCCGCGGCGCCCACCACGCGGCCCACGGCCATCCCGGGGGCCCACTCGGTCAGCTGGGTGATATCACCAGAGGCCACCTCGCAGCGGAACACGGCACTGGAGCCGTTCCGGCCCGAAGAAAAGCAGAGGGTCTCGCCGTCCGCCGTCCACGCCGTGTTCGTGTGGTAGGTGGGCGTCTGGTTGTAGCAACCGGCGCTGGTGATGCGCCGGACCTTGCGCTGGGTAAAGGTATCGCGCAGCGCTTCGGACTCGTTCCAGCTATCGCCCTTTTTGGTCACATCGGCCTCCTATCGTGGTTGCATGTGCCGGAACCGGCCGGGGCCATTGTAGGTCGCCGGCCAGGGGGCGGCAAGCGGAGCGCGCTGCGGTTGTGCCCCCCGAGGGCGCGCCTATAATGTGGCACGTTGCCAGAGGCATCCGGCGCGCGCGGAAGGAGGGCCATGAACCCCGAGATCGTCGTCACCCAGGACATCCACCTCGTCGGTGTCGAGTGCTCCGAGGCGGACGCCAAGCCTTACCTCATCATGAACGCCTGGTTCGCCCTCTGCGCCAGGATCGCGCCCGTCACAGAACCCGTCGAGCCCCACGTCCTGTACGGCGCCTGGCACAGAACACCGGGTACCGACCAGCCTGGGTACCTCGTGGGCGTCCAGGTGCCGGCCGGCGCCGGGGCGCCCGATGGGCTGGACGCCCTGACCATCCCGGCGGGACGTTATGTGCGCCTGGCCCATCGGGGCGGGATGCACGCCGTCGG
>JAAZBQ010000242.1 GCA_012513725.1 Chloroflexota bacterium | reverse complement strand
TGGTGTTCCTCATCGGCCGGCGGCTGTATGACGGCCGGGTGGGCCTGCTCGGGGCGCTCCTCCTGAGCCTCAGCGTGCTGCCCATCCAGCACGCCCATTTCTTCACCGTGGATCCCCCGACGACCCTGTACGTGACCCTGGCCCTCTACCTCGCCGTGCGGGTGGCCCAGGGCGGGGGATGGGGCAGCATGCTGGCGCTGGGGGTCGCGTTTGGGTTGGCCGTCTCGGCCAAGATCAGCGTCCTCTCCTTCCTGGGGGTCATCGGGCTGGCCCTGCTGCAGCGGGCGCTGAATGGCTGGGAGCGGGATGCCCTGCTGGCGCCGGGCGTCCTCCTCCGGTGGGGCCGGCGGGTGGGGCGCTTTAGCCTCTCGGTGCACCTCACCGCCGAGGACACCGGCGACCGTCCCCACCCCCTGGATGGCCTCCTTCTGCGACTGCTGCCGGCGGCGGGGTGGCTGGCCGTCATCGTGCTGGTGGCCGCGCTGACCTTCCGGGTCGTGCAACCGCAGGCCTTCAACGGCCCCGGCTTTTTCGGCCTGAGCCTCAACCCCGCCTGGGTGCAGGATATGGACGCCATCCAGCGCCTGGTCACGGGGGAGACGGACTATCCCCCCAGCCACCAGTGGACGGCGCGGGCGCCCGTGTGGTACGCCCTGAAGAACATGGTCCTGTGGGGCCTGGGGCTGCCGCTGGGGCTCGCCGTGTGGGCGGCCTGGGGCCTCATGGCCTACGAGATGGCCAAGGGGCGCTGGACCCACATCCTGCCCTGGGCGTGGATGACGTTCACCTTCTTTTACCAGTCCGTCCAGTTCGTCAAGACGGTGCGCTACATGCTGCCCATCTACCCGACGATGGCCCTCATCGCCGCCTATGGCCTGGTGCGCGTGTGGGGCCTGGCCCGCAGCCCGGCTGCGGGCCGCAGCCGAGCTGCGGCGCGCGGCGCACGCGTCCTGCCGGTGCTGGCCGCCGGCGTGGGGGGGCTGGTCGTGGTCGGCACGGCGGCCTGGGCGCTGGCGTTTGCCTCCATCTACACCCGCCCCGTCACCCGGGTGGAGGCCTCCCGCTGGATCTATGCGAACATCCCGCCGGGATCCGTCCTCTCCGCCGAGGTGTGGGACGACCGGCTGCCCCTGAACGTCGACGGGCGCAACTTTGACGCCACCTACCGCGAAGTGCGCATGGAGCCCTACTGGGAGGACACCCCGGAAAAACGCGAGGCGATGTACACCTGGCTGGAGCAGGCGGATTACATCATCCTCTCCTCCAACCGGCTGTACGAGTCGATCCCTCGGCTGCCCATGCGCTACCCCATGACCACTCGCTATTACGAGGCGCTGTTCTCCGGGGAACTGGGCTTTGAGCGGCTCAAGACCTTTACCTCGCGACCCACGCTGTTCGGGATCGAGATCGTCGACGACCACGCCGACGAGACGTTCACCGTCTACGACCATCCCAAGGTGATCATCTTTCGCAAGGGGTCCGATTTCTCGTTGGAGCGCGTGCGGGAGATGTTCGAGCCCTACGACCTGGAGCGCGTCGTGCGGATGCGCCCCATCGAGGTGACCCGGGCGCCGAACGGGCTGCTGCTCGACGCGGAGACCTGGCGCGCCCAACGCCAGGGTAGCACCTGGTCGGCGATGTTCGACCGTGGCGACCTGGCCAACCGCCTTCCGGCCCTGGTCTGGCCCCTGGCGGTGACCCTGCTGGGGCTGGCGGCGTTCCCGTTGGGGTTCTTCCTCTTCCGCCGGCTGCCCGATCGGGGGTACATCCTCTCCCGCACGCTCGGGATGCTCCTCCTGGGCTATGGGGCGTGGCTGCTCCCCTCGTTGCGCCTGGCGCCCTTTGGCCAGGGGACGGTGGCGGCCCTCTTTGGGGCGCTGGTCGCCGCCGGCGCCCTGGCGGCCTGGCTCCAGCGCCGGGCCCTGGACGCGTTCCTGCGGGAGAGGTGGCGGTTGGTGCTGGCCAACGAGGCCCTGTTCCTGGCGTTCTTTTTCGTCTTCCTGCTCATCCGCCGGGCGAACCCGGACCTCTGGCACCCGGTGATGGGCGGCGAAAAGCCCATGGACCTCGCCTACCTGAACGCCATC
The DNA here is from genome assembly GCA_012513725.1 of Chloroflexota bacterium. GTDB lineage: Bacteria > Chloroflexota > Anaerolineae > UBA1429 > UBA1429 > JAAZBQ01. Next base: position 2,241 of record JAAZBQ010000242.1, on the reverse strand, counting down.
CTGCGTTCCACCACCTTTCCGCCCCTGGACCCGTGGTTCGCCGGCGGCTACCTGAACTACTATTACCTGGGGCACGTGCTGGTGGCTACCCTGATCCACCTGACGGGGATCGTGCCCACCACGGCCTACAACCTGGCCATCCCCACCCTGTTCGCCATGACGGCCATGGGCGCCTCGTCGGTGGTGTACAACTTGGTGCCCGGGCGGGGCGACGATCACCGCTGGCTTCCCCGGGGCCTGCGCTACGGCCTGTTCGGGGCGCTCCTCGTCGCCGTGCTGGGCAACTTGGGCCAGGTGCGGCTGCTCGTCGAAGGGCTCCTGACGTTGGGCGGCGCGGCCTCCGGCACCCTGGGGCGCCTGTGGACCGGCCTGGCCCGCGTCCTCGGCGGCGCCGAGATGCCCTTCCGCCCGGAGTGGTGGTACTGGAACGCTTCCCGGGTGATGGAGCACGGGGAGATCAACGAGTTCCCCTTCTTCACCTTTCTATACGCCGATCTCCACGCCCACCTCATCGCCCTGCCCCTGACCCTCCTGGCGCTGACCCTGGCCGTGTCGTGGGTCGTGCGCCCGCGGGAGGCAGAAGGCGCCGGGGCGTGGGGCACCATCGGGCGTCTGGTGCGGCTCGGCGGCCTGGCGCTGGGGGTCGGTGTACTGTGGGGGGCCAACACCTGGGATTACCCCACCTACCTCCTGCTGGCCCTCGCGGCGCTGGGGATCGACGCCTACCACGAGCGGGGGCGGCTGGACGTGACCGCAGCCTGGCGCTGGGCCTGGCGGAGCGTCCTCGTCGTGGCCGTCAGCCTGCTCCTCTTCCGACCCTACCACACCCACTATGGCGCAGCCTATAGTTCGGCCGGCCTGTGGCACGGCGAGAGGACGGGGCTCCGCGCCTACCTGACCATCCACGGCCTGCCCCTGTTCCTCCTCTACTCCTACGCGGCGGTGGCCCTCGCCGATCGCACCACGCGCCACGCCCTGGTTCGCGCGCTGCGCCCCTTCGTCGGGGGCGCCCGGAGGCGGGCGCGCGCCAGGCGCCTGTACGACGCCCTGGTGCGGCGGCAGTCGCTGGCCTACGAGGCGAGCTGGTTCGCGCTCGCGTTCGTGGCGGCCGTCCTGGTGTGGGCGCTCCTAACGGGCCAATGGGCCGTGCTCCTGGGCTTGCCCCTGGTGGGAGTGGGGATCCTCCTGGCGCTGGAGCGCCGCGCCACCCCCGAGCGACGACTGGTGGCCCTCCTCCTCGCCGCCGGCGGGGCGCTCACCGTGGCGGTGGATTATGTCGTGTTGCAGGGCGACATTGGTCGGATGAACACGGTGTTCAAGTTCTACCTCCAGGTGTGGGTACTGTGGGGCGTGGCCGCCGCCGTGGGGCTGGCGCGCGTGTGGCCCGCCGGGCGGCAGTGGAGCGACGGCTGGCGCTCCGCCTGGCGCACCGGTCTGGCGGTTCTCGTTTTGGCTGCATCCCTCTACCCCGTCTATGCCACGTATGGCAAGGTGCGCGACCGCTGGCACGCGGACCAACCCCCGGGTCTCGACGGCATAGCCTACATGACCACCGCCCGCTACGCCGACCAGGGGCAGGAGCTGGATCTAGCCTACGACTACCGGGCGATCCGCTGGCTCCAGGACCACGTCGAGGGCTCGCCGGTCATCGCCGAGGGGAACACGCCCCTCTACCGCTGGGGCAACCGGGTGTCGGTGTACACCGGCCTGCCGACCATCGTGGGCTGGGACTGGCATCAGCGCCAGCAACGCGCCGCCTACTCGGGCCAGGTGGTCGAGTGGCGCCTGCAAGACCTCCGCACGCTCTACGATGGGGAGGATGTTGCCGCGGCGGAGGAGATTCTGCGCCGCTACGAAGTAGGCCTCGTCTACGTCGGCGAGCTGGAGCGGGCCTACTATAACCCGTTGGGCCTGAGCAAGTTCGACGCCATGGTCGGCTCGACCCTGGAAGTGGTTTACGCGGACGGGCCGGTGACCATCTACCGCGTGCTGGGCGCCGACTATCCCACGGGCCTTGCCGCCGCCCCCGAGAGGTCCTGGCGCGAGGCGATCGGCGAGTGGTTCGCCCGCAACCTGTCGTTCGGGCCGGTGTACGCCGAGGCGCCTGCTACGGTGACCGAGACATCCCCGCTACTGGACGTGCCGGTCGAGGAACTGCCAGTCGTCGACGGCCGCGGCTGGAACCCCTGGGCGAACGGGTCGACCCTCGGGGCGGTCCTTTCCTGGTGGCTCGTGGTGCAG
>JAAZBQ010000241.1 GCA_012513725.1 Chloroflexota bacterium | reverse complement strand
TCCGACGCGTTGCTGGCGGCCATCCGCCGGATCGAGGTCCACGACCGCGACCAGCTGAACCCCGGCACCTGGCCGGCGGACGCGGCATCCTGGCAGCAGCAGCCTACAGCATAGGGGCCGGCGGCACCCCCCATATTCGTGAACAGGGAGCACCCACCATGGACCTGCGCAACACGCTTCGCCGCCTCCTGGGCATCCCCGAGTCCCGCGGCGACCTTGGCGCCGAGCAACGGGGCCAACTGGATCTCGGCGAGATCGTCGCCGAAAAGTGGCTGCTGAACGCCGAGCCGGCATCGCGGATTCCGCTGACGCTCTATCGGCCCCGGCAGGTGACCGGCCGCATCCCGGCCATCGTCATGACCTGCGGCCACGGCGGCAGCAAGAGCGTGGCGCACATGACCTACGTGGCGCGCACCTACGCCCGGGCCGGCGTCGCCTGCCTTCTGGCCGATCCCCTCGGCGAGGAGGAGCGCCACCACGCCGGCGGGATGGGCACCCGGGCCCACGACGACCCCGACGTGGCCTATCGCAGCGAGTGGGCCGGCCGTTCGGTGATGGGCAAGTTCGTCTTTGACGCCATGCGGGCGCTGGACTGGCTGGAAACCCTGGACTGGGTGGATGGGGACCGCCTGGGCGTGGCGGGGAACTCGCTGGGGGGCGCCGTGGCTGGCTGGCTCTACGCGCTGGAGCCGCGGCTGCGGATGGCCATCGTCTCCGGGTGGGCCTTTTCCGACTATCTCTGCAACCACCACGGCAAGTACTGCACCCGGGCGCCGAACCGCAAACTCCGCGCCGTCTGCGAGTGGTCCGAGTTCCTGGGCCTGGGTGCGGAGCATGCCGACCTGTTGGTGATGAACGGCGACGCCGATTCGATCATCGACGACGACGCGAGCGGCGTCGCCTGGGCCGACACGGTGACCCACCTGCAAGCCCTCGACCCCGGCGGGGAGCGCCTGGCGACCTGGTTCTGCCCCGGCGGCGGGCACCGACCCTACCACGGCTACAAGCGGGCGTTACGCTTCATCCACGAGCGCCTCGGCACGCCAGCGATGACCCTCGATGCCATCGAGGCGCTGCCCGCGGTGCACTATGGCACCTGGTGCGACCGGCACGGCGTGGTCCTGGAACCGCTCTATGGCACCGAACTGCACTACCGCGGCGCGATGCTGCCGGACCTGGGACTGGCGCCGATCCCCCGGGAGGCGCTGGCGGTCCTGGCGCCGGAGGAGGTCGGCGGGCGCGAGTTCACCATCGACGGCTGGCTGGGGGCGCAGGGTTTCTGAGGTTGCGCTGGGTCAGTGCTCGGTGCGGGCCAGGATGTCGCGCTGAACGACGTCGGGCAGCGTGACGTACAGCGCACTAAAGCCCGACACGCGCACCACCAGGTCGGCGTAACGTTCCGGATCCCGCCGGGCCGCCTCCAGCGTCTCGCGCCCCGTCACGTTGCACTGCAACTGCATCCCGCCCCGGCGGAAGTAGGTGAGCACCAGCCAGCGCAGATGGGCGGTGCCCTCTGGGCCGGCCAGGGTGCTCGGCGAGAACCGGCAGTTCACCACGGTGCCCCCGACCACCGGGCGATAGTCCACCCGGGTGAGGGACTCGATGACCGCGGTGGGGCCCTGGGTGTCTCGCCCAAAGGTGGGGCTGGCAGCGTCGCTGACCGGCTGGCCGGCATGGCGACCATCGGGGGTGGCGCCCACCTCCCGGCCGGCGGCGATGTTCGCCGTGTTGGCCGCCATCAGCGGCACGTAGCGCCCGCCGCTCGGGGTGCGATGCCTCAGCACCTCTTGGGTGAACGTGCGCACCACCTCGGCCGCGAGATCGTCCACATAGGGGTCGCCGTTCCCATACTTGGGCGCCCGGTGCAGGAGCCGCTGCCGCAGGGCCTCGTACCCGCCAAAGTCGGCGTCCAGCGCCACTCGCAACGTGCCCCAGCCCACCTCCCCCCGCTCGTAGATCAGTCGGCGGATGGCGGCCAGCGCGTCGGCCGTACTCCCCAGGCCCATGCCGCAGGGACCGTGCAGGTCGCCGTAGCGAGCGCCCCCGTCGTTCACGTCGCGCCCTCGGCCGATGCAATCGTCAATCAGGGCGGAAAGGAAGGGACTGGGATAGTCCTCCGGCCGTAGCGCCGCTTTGCGCGCCGAGATGTCGGCGACGTGGGCGCGCACGAGGTGGCGCAACTGTGTGGCGTAGGCGTCCAGAAAGGCGTCAAACCTCGGCAGTGCCTGCTCCGGCAGGCCGGTATCTGGGCCGGCGGGGGCCTGGGCGCCCGATCCGCCGTCCCGGCCGCCGCGGACGGTGCGGTCCAGCGCCTGGAGGAGGTTCACCCGGCTATCGGACCAGGGGGCCATTCGCCCGGGGAGAAAGGTCTCGATGCAGCCGACGAACGCGTAATCGCGGGCCTCTTCCAGGGGAAAGCCCAGGTCCGTGAGGGCCGGCACCAGGACGTCGTCGTTGAACAGCGCGGGAAATCCGATCCCGGTCTTGATCAGGTCGCAGCAAGCGTCCACGAACGCCTGCGGGCTGCCGCCGTGCAGCCGTGCGGAGAGGTTGCTATGGGGCGTGCCGATGGCGCGGGTGACGTCGAGGAGGAGGTAGCTCAGCGGGTTCGTCGCGTCATGTCCGTCGCGCCGCTGCCCGCCGATGGCGATGTTCTGCACGGGGTTGGGGATAAGGGGCTCCTCCATCTTGGCCCACAGGCACTGGAGGGTCTCCCGAGCCGCGT
>JAAZBQ010000240.1 GCA_012513725.1 Chloroflexota bacterium | reverse complement strand
TGGTCGCGGGCGGCCGCCTGGAGGGCGGGGTGGATCTCGGCCATCCGGCTCATCAGGCGCAGGCAGTCGTCACAGACGGCATAGTGGGTGATGTGCTCGGACATGGGTGCTCCTTTCGGGTGGGCGGGCGATGGGTGGCGGCGGGCAGGGCACATTGTACGGCCGGGATCGGCCTCTCGCCAACCGTAGAGGCCGGCGAGCGTGGTGTCTACGGCTGACCAGGGGCCGACCAGTCGTCCCTCCCACCAACCCGGCCCAACGGCAACACAACCTCTGCCATCCTCAACTGGTGCTATGCTCAGAGGGGAATGCTGCAGAGGAGGAATGCCCAGTGGCCAGCGCACAGACCGAAAGGGAGCGACCTTCGGCGGGGGATCGGTCGCGCCTGCGCTTGCGGTTTCGCCAGGACCTAGTCCCCCTGGAGCACGCGTTTGAGCGCCTCCACGTCATCGTCAACCCCGCATCGGGGCGCAACCAGCCCATCCTGAACGTCCTGAACGACGTGTTCAGCGAGGCGGACCTGCGCTGGCAGGTCTCGGTGACCCAGCGCGATCAGCCGATCCGCGATCTGGCGCAGGACGCGCTGGACCGCGACGCGGACCTCATTGCGGTCTATGGCGGCGACGGGACGATCATGGAGGTGGCCCGCGGCATGATCGGCAGCGAGGTGCCCCTGGCCATACTGCCCGGCGGCACCGCCAACGCGCTCTCCCTCGCCCTAGGCATCCCCGGCGACCTGGACGCTGCCTGCCGCCTGATCGCCGGGGGCGAGAGCCGCATTCGCGCCGTGGACGTCGGCCGCGTGCAGGAGGGCTTTTTTCTCGTCGCCGTGGGGATCGGCATCCCCGGTGACCTCATCGCCTCCGGCGACCGCGACGAGAAGGATCGCTTTGGCGCGCTCTCTTACCTGGTGCGGGCGCTCCAGGCCCTGAGCCGCGCCGAGGTCTCTCGCTACCTCCTAACGCTGGACGACGAGCGCGTCGAGACGGAGGGCGTCACCTGCATCATCGCCAACGCCGGCTCCTTTGGGGTGCCCGGGCTCTCGCTGGCGGAGGGCATCTACCTCGATGATGGCCTGCTGGACGTTCTCGTGCTGCGCAACACGGATGTCCGGGGCATCGCCAGCATCGTCGGGAACCTGGCCCGGGGCGGCGCGATGGTGCAGGAGGTGGCCGAGCCCGCAACGCGGGAGGAGTCCGGCGCGATGCAGCACTGGCAGGCAGCGCGGGTGGTAGTGGAGACCGATCCGGCCCAGGCGATGCAGGTGGATGGCGAGCTTTCCGAGGCGGGGACCGTCCAGGTGGCGGTGATCCCCGGGGCCATCCGCGTGCTGGTGCCTGCGGGGGCGTCGGGTCAAGAGGCGTAGGTGCTGTGGGGAGTTGGGGGCGTTCGTGGTGAGGGCCGCGCGGGGCTAAAGACCCCGCGCTACGAGCCACGCCTGCTAAAGCAGGCTAGTCTACATGTAAGAAGCGGTACTAAAGTATAAGCAAGTGACTGGGTAGGATTGGGTCTTTGAGCCGGCCTTTAGCCGGCGCGGGGGTGCCAGTCTGCTGGCGCCGCCAGTCCGCTGGCGCTAAGCGCGGGGTCTTTAGCCCCGCGCTTGCCTTGCCTTGCCTCGCGCTACCTGGGTTCGCCGCCGCCCCCCGGCGCGATTAGGCTTCGTCGAGGAGCGCCAGCAGGTTGCCTCCCGCGATGGCGTTCCGGTCCGCCTCGCTCAGGAACCCCATTTGCCCCAGCAGCGCATGGGTCTGGGGAAAGGTGACCTGGTCCAGGCATGGC
>JAAZBQ010000023.1 GCA_012513725.1 Chloroflexota bacterium | reverse complement strand
TTCCTGTACGTGGCCTACACGGCGCCCCACTGGCCCCTGCAGGCCTGGGATGAGGACATCGAGCGCTATCGCGGGCGCTATCGCGACGGGTGGGACGCCCTGCGCACCGCGCGTCACGAGACCCTCAAGGCCAGCGGCATCCTGGATGAGCGCTGGCCGATCAGCCCCCGCGACGGCGACGCCCCGCCCTGGGACGAGATCTCCGAGACCGACTGGGAAGACGCCCGCATGGCCGTCTATGCCGCCCAGGTCGACCGCATGGATCAGGGGATCGGCCGCATCATGGCGCGCCTCCGCGAGGAGGGGCTGGAGGAGAACACCCTGGTGCTGTTCCTCTCAGATAACGGCGGGTGCGCCGAGCTCCTCCGGGAGGATGGGCCCCGGGGCTCGGTCCTCGGAGACACCATCGACGGGCGCCCGGTGCGCCTCGGCAACCGCCGCGATGTGATGCCCGGCGACGCGGACACGTTCATGTCCTACGACACCCCCTGGGCGAACGCCTCGAACACGCCGTTCCGCCTGTTCAAGCACTGGGTGCACGAGGGGGGCATCTCGACGCCTCTGATCGCCCACTGGCCCCAGGGCTTTGGGGGTGGGCGGATCGTCCACAGCCCTGGCCATGTGATCGACATCATGGCCACCTGCCTGGACGCGGCCGGCGCCGAGTACCCCGAGTCGTACAACGAGCGCGCCATCACCCCGCTGGAGGGCGAGAGCCTCCTGGCGGCCTGCCGTGGCGAAGAGTGGAACCGCGAGCGTCCGATCTTCTGGGAGCACGAGGGCAACCGCGCCGTTCGGACCGGGCAGTGGAAGGCGGTCAGCAAGTACCCGGGCGATTGGGAGCTCTACGACATGGTCGAGGATCGCACCGAGCTCGTCGACCTGGCCGAGAGGAACCGGCCCCGCCGCGACGAGATGGTGGGCGCCTACGGTGAGTGGGCCGAGCGCGTAGAAGTAGTTGATTGGGACGTGCAGCGCGCCCGGATGCGGGAGGCCTGGATGCGTCCGCCGCGCCCCAGGAACGAAAGAGGAGCGTGATGTGCCTGGACGGCTGCGGCGGGTTCTGCGCTTACCATATGCCCGCCGTGCCGCTGCGAGACCTGATCATGCGACTGGATAGTACGACGTCGGGCGCCGCGTAGGGCGGCGGCCCCCCATCGGACAAAGGAGTCAGCGACATGACACTCACACCAGAATGGCGCGATCGCATCGATGCCTGGCGCGAGGAGTTGCCCAGGCAGTTCTACGAGCCCCTCGGCGAGGTGCCGCTCGAAGGCTACACGACCACCGAGCAGTTGCGGCTCGAAGAGGCCCTCGATGGTCCCTTCCGCCCGATGCCCGAGGGCACCGCCTGGGGAGCCAAGTGGGAGTACGCCTGGTTCCGCGGTTCACTAACCCTGCCCGATGCGGCCAAGGGCCGGCGCATCGCCCTGCGCCCGCAGGCCGGGGGCGAGAGCGTGGTCTATGTGAACGGCGCGGCCGCAGGCGCCCAGGATCGCCAGCACAGCGAGATCACGCTGGCACGCAGCGGCTCGCCCGGGGAGCGCTATGACATCGCCATCGAGACCTACGCCGGACACGGCCCCCGAGTGGCCCACGCCGGCCCCATCCCTCCGGGGCGCGAGACGGTTCCCGAGCCGCCGCCGGCGCAGACGACGGTGGGCTGCACCACGTTCGGCGTCTGGCACGAGGAGGTCTACCAACTGTGGGCCGACGTCGAGGCGCTGTATGGCATCCGGGAGTCGCTGGATCCCGACTCGCTCCGGGTTGCCGAGATCGACGCGGGCCTCCGGGATTTCGCCCTGATCGTCGACTTTGAGCAGCCCCGGGAGGCGTTCCTTGAGACGGTGGCATGCGCCCGCGAGCGCCTGCGACCGCTCCTGGAGGCCAAGAACGGCTCCACGACGCCGGTCCTATACGGCTTTGGGCATGCCCACATCGACGTCGCTTGGCTCTGGCCCCTGGAGGAGACGGAGCACAAGTGCGTGCGCACCTTTGCCACCCAGATGGCGCTGGCGGAAGAGTATCCCGAGTACCGCTTCCTGCAGTCCGAGCCCCACGTCTACTGGATGATGCAGACCCACTACCCCGAGATGTACGCCCGAGTCAAAGAGGCGGTGGACAAGGGGATCTTTGTTCCCGAAGGCGGCATGTGGGTGGAGGCGGACACCAACATCTCGAGCGGCGAGAGCCTGATCCGGCAGTTCCTGTTCGGCAAGCGCTTCTTCCGCGAAGAGTTCGGGGTGGATAACGAGATCCTCTGGCTCCCCGACGTGTTCGGCTACTCCGGTGCGCTGCCCCAGATCATGCGCGGCTGTGGCGTCCCCTATTTCGCCACGGCCAAGATCTTCTGGGCCTACCACGGCGGCCAGCCCTTCCCGTACAACACGTTCACCTGGGAGGGGATCGACGGCTCCGAAGTCAAGGTCCACCTGATGAACGACTATAACTCGCGGACCGACACCGCCACGCTCATCGAGCGGTGGAACGGCCGCGTGCAGAAAGACGGCATTGCCACGCGGCTACTGCCCTTTGGCTTTGGCGACGGCGGCGGCGGGGCCACACGTAACCACCTGGAGTTCGTGCGGCGCGCGGCCGACCTCGAGGGCGTGCCCAAGGTGGTCATCGCCAGTCCCCTGGACTATTTCAAGGATCAGGAGGAGCGCGGCTGGCCCGCCGAGCGCTTTGTCGGCGAGCTGTACTTCCAGGCACACCGGGGCACCTATACCTCCCAGGCGCGCACCAAGCGCGGCAACCGCAAGAGCGAGTTCGCCCTCCGCGAGGCCGAGATGTGGGCCACCGCCGCGGGGGCGCTGGCTGGGTTCGCCATCCCCCAGGAGGCGCTCTTTGCCGCCTGGCGTGACGTGCTCCTGAACCAGTTCCACGACATCATCCCCGGCTCGTCGATCCACCGGGTCTACGAGGAGGCGGAGGAGGCCTATGCCCGGGTGATCGACAGCGCCGGGCAGGTCGCGTCGGCAGCGGCGGAGGCGCTGGCGGAAGGGCAAGACGGGTTGACGGTGTTCAACTCCCTCGGCTGGCCGCGCCCCGTCGTGGCGCCCCTGCCGGCAGGCTGGCGCGGCGCGGCGGATGTGAATGGGCAGTCCCTGCCCGTCCAGACGGAGGGCGACGTCGCGTACGCCGAGGTTACCGTCCCGGCCTGTGGCTGGACGTCCCTCGACGAGGCGGCACCCCAGGCGCCGGAGAACGTCTTTGCGGTCAGCGACACCCTGTTGGAGAACGACCTCCTGCGCGTCGAACTGAACGGCGTCGGCGAGTTCGTCCGCATCCTGGACAAGGAGACCGATCGCGACTGGGCCGCCGAGCCCGGTAACAGCCTGCGCATGTTCCAGGACATCCCCTCGCGTTGGGATGCCTGGGACATTGACTCCCTGTATGCGCTCAAGCCGGCGCCCCTGGACGACAAGGCGACGGTGACCGTGACGGCGCGGGGTCCCCTCTTTGCCGAGCTGACCGTCGAGCGCACCCTGCTCCGTTCGCCGATGACCCAGCGGATCCGCCTGTACCGGGGTAGCCGCCGGATCGAGTGCCACACCGAGATCGATTGGCAGGAGAGCCACAAGATGCTCAAGGTGGCCTTCCCGGTGACCGTCCACGCCAACGAGGCGGTCCACGAGATCCAGTTCGGCCACATCCGCCGGCCGAACCACGCGTCCATGCCCTACGACGCCGACCGGTTCGAGGTCTCCAACCACAAGTGGACGGCCCTGGTCGAGGAGGGGCGCGGCTGCGCGGTGCTGAACGACTCCAAGTACGGCGTGAACGTGGTGGGGAATACCATCCTGCTCACCCTGCTCAAGTCGCCCTTGGCCCCCGACATGACGGCCGACAAGGGCCGCCAGGAGTTCACCTACGCCTTTTGTCCCTGGAACGGCCCCCTGGCCACCAGCGCGGTAGTGCGCGAGGGCTATGAACTGAACGTCGACCCGCTCGTCGTTGCTGGTCGTGCGTCTGGGCAGCACTCGCTCTTGAGCGTCGACGCCGAGAACGTCGTCATCGAGACGGTCAAGCCCGCCGAGGACGCGTCGGGAGACGTGATCGTGCGGCTCTACGAGGCCAAGAGGACAGCGACCCGCTGCACGCTCTCCACGTCGCTGGCCCTGGCGGCCGTCGAGGAGACGGACATGCTGGAGAACGCCCTGGGCACACTGCCCGTCTCCGAAGGGGCGGTGGCGCTCGATCTGCGACCGTTTGAGGTCAAGACCATCCGTCTGCGCCTATCGTAACACGTCCCATCTGCCCCGGGAGGGCGCCTGACGGCGTCGTCCCGGGGCTGCATCGCACGCCCGCTGGAGGTGCTACATCCATGCGCGTCGAGCGCTTTCCCCAGAACCCGATCATCCGTCCGCATATGGACCCGCGGATGGGCGACAACATCAACGGCCCCTCGCTGATCCGCGTGCCCGACTGGCTCCCCAACCCCCTGGGCCGCTACTATCTCTACTTTGCCCATCACCAGGGCCAGTACATCCGCCTGGCCTACGCCGACGGCCTGGCGGGGCCCTGGACCACCCACGAGCCGGGCACCCTGCGGCTGGAGGAATCGATCTTTCGCGGGCACATTGCCTCGCCCGACGTCCACGTGGACGATGAGCAGCGCCGTGTCCGCATGTACTACCACGGCGTCGCCAAGCCCGGCCAGATCCTGCCCCGGGGTCCGGTGCCACACGATCCGGCTGCGCAGGGGGCTGCCTACGGCCAGCTTTCTGGCGTCGCGCTGTCCGACGATGGCTTGACCTTTCGGACGCTGGAGACCGTCGTGTCGTCCTCGTACCCGCGGGCCTTTCGCTACGGCGAGTACTGGTACGTCCTCAGCATGCCGGGGCTGATGTTCCGTTCCCGGGACGGGCTCACCGACTTCGAGCCGGGGCCGGTGCTGTTCGATCCCGACTTTCGTCACGCGGCGGTCGATCTGCGCGATCACACCCTGCTCGTGTACTATTCCCACGTGGGCGACTGCCCCGAGCACATCCTGCGCGCCGAGATCGACCTCCGGGGCGACTGGATGGGTTGGCAGGCGGGAGAGCCGTGCACGGTGCTGGAACCCGCCCTAGAGTACGAGGGGGCCGACCTGCCGCTAGAGCCCTCGCGGCGGGGGTGGGCGCCGGAGAGGGTGCGGCAGCTCCGCGACCCGGGGATCTATCGCGAGGGAGAGGCGACGTACCTCGTGTACTCGGTCGCCGGAGAGCGTGGCCTAGCGATCGCCCGCCTGTACGAATAACCGAGCGGTGGGCCGACGATGCTCGGCCCACCGCAAAACCATTGCTCCGCGAGCGGCAACCCTCACACCGCTCGCCACTTATGGCCTCCCCGGGCGCCCCGGCCTCCGGCGATCCTCATCGTCGTCCCGATCGTCATCATCCCGATCATCATCATCCCAGTCGTCATCATCGCGATCATC
>JAAZBQ010000239.1 GCA_012513725.1 Chloroflexota bacterium | reverse complement strand
TCAACGATCTGCGCCGCGAGGGCTACTCGTTCCGGCTGTATCACCCCGGCTGGATGCGCACCTACATGAGCGGCGCCAAGAGCACCCGGGCCGATCTGGAGCCCGAGGAGGCCGCCGGCCCGGCGCTAGCCTATTTCCTCGGTGAGGTGCCCGACGAGGACACCCTGTGCATGCGCGACAACAAGGGGCGCGAGTGGCCGTGGTAGGGGCTCGATCCGCGCCTGGCGCTTGCGCCCCCAACCCGCGGATGGTATGATGCTCTCCCCGCGCGCGGGCGCACCGCGCCGTCAAGAAAGGAGGTCGCCACAGCATATCCCCGTCCCTCGATAGCGGATGCCACCGATGCCCGTTCGTCGTTTTCACTCCTAGCGAATTCCCGTGCCAGTGTCGACACCTGTGCCACTAGGAGGACGATCATGGATCGGATATCTCGGCGTCAGTTCCTGCGCCTTTCCGCCCTCGTCTCGGCGGGCACCGTCGCGGCGGCCTGCGCGCAGCCGGTCGCTCCCGCCACCGAGCCCGTTGTGGCGCCCCCCGCCACGGAACCCACCGTGCCTCCCGCTGCGCCCCCCGCGCCCCCGGAGGAGGTATCCAAGTACGGCGAGGCTCCCATGCTGGCCGAGCAGGTGGCCGCCGGAGCGCTGCCCCCGGTCGAGGAGCGCCTCCCGGAGAACCCCTACGTCTGCCCGGTGCTGGAATCGATCGGCAAGTACGGCGGCACCTGGCGCAGCGCCTTCAAGGGGCTGTCCGACGGCCCCGCGGTCACCTCGGTCAAGCAGCGCGGGCCGCTGAACTTTTCCGGCGACATCACCCTGCTGCCCGATATCTGTGAGGCCTGGGAGGTGAGCCCCGACGCGTTGACCTGGACCTTTCACATGCGCAAGGGCATGAAGTGGTCCGACGGCCACCCCTTTTCCACGGCGGACGTTCGCTGGTACTGGGACAATGTGGTGAACAACGAGGAGCTCACCCTAGTGGTGCCGTCGCGCTGGTCCACAGAAGCCGACGGGGTGCGCACACTCGCCACCCTCGAGATCCCGGACGATTTCACCTTTTCCCTCGCCTTTGCCCAACCCAAGGTGCTGTTCGGCTATGATCTTGTGTGGCTGGGACAGATCTGGACCCCCGGGCACTATATGGAGCAGTTCCACGCCGACTTTGCCGCCGAAGAGGATCTGGCGGCCAAGATGGAGGCCCAGGGTCTGAACGCCTGGACGGACCTCTTTAACGACCGCAACGCGAACCACCTGAACCCCGAGCGCCCCACCACGGACGTGTGGGTGGCGGAGAACTCGCTTTCCAGCGAGATGTTCTCCATGGTACGCAACCCCTACTTTCACCACGTGGATCCCGAGGGAAACCAACTGCCCTATCTCGATCGGGTGACGTACCGCTTTTACGAGACGGAAGACGTGTACCTGATGTGGATGCTCGGCGGCCAGGTAGATATGGCGGGCCGCGCGAACACCGCCTCGTTCAACGACTATACCCTCTACAAGGAGAACGAGGCGAACGGCTACTATGAGATCCTGCCAGAGATGGGCATCGGCGCGGGGCACGAGGGCTTTCAGATCAACCAGGCGCCCAAGAGCGAGCGCTTGCGGCCCCTCTTCCAGGATCGGCGCTTCCGCATCGCGGTGTCGCTGTGCCTGAACCGCGACGAGATGAACGAGATCGTCTACGACGGCATGGCCACCCCACGGCAGTACGCGCCGATCGAGACATCGCCCCAGTTCTACCCCAAGCTCGCGAACGCGTACATCGAGTACGACCCCGACGAGGCCAACCGCCTCCTGGACGAGATCGGCCTCACGGAGCGCGACGACGAGGGCTTTCGCCTGTGGAACGATGGCTCGGGCGAGACGATCTCCCTGCTCATCGAGGGGCTGCGGGCGCCGGGCACCCCGGGCGAAGACTTGGTGCTGATGGCCATCCAGTACATGGCGGAAGTGGGGCTCAAGGCCTCCTACCGCTACGACGAGCGCAGCCTTTACGAGGAGCGGGTGGTGGCCAACGAGACGGAGATCGCCTACTGGGGCGCCGACCGCTCGGTGCTGCCGGTCTACAACCACCACCAGTTCACCGGCCTCAACATGCAGCGTAACTGGGCCGGCGCCTGGGGCCTCTGGAAGGGCAACCCCGACGATCCCAACGCCGAGGAGCCCCCGGCGGACCACTGGATCCAGGAGATCTGGCGGGTCTACTGGGACGAGGTGCTCATGGAGCCCGACGAGCAGGAGCGCTTCCGCCTGTTCGAAAAGATCATGGACATCCACGCCGAAGAGATCCCCATGGTGCACTTTTTGGGCCAGATGCCCTCGGTGGGGATCCGGCCGGCCAAGATGCGCAACGTCCCTGTGCCGATCACGCTGACCTACGAGTTTGGCTACACCTCCACCCTCTTTGCGCACCAGTACTATTGGGAGGATCCCGAGAACCACTGACGCGCAGGATCGCGACGCTTGGGGGGGCAGCCGATGCTGCCCCCCCAAGCGTTTTGCGGCCGCAGCGCCGCCTTGTTTGGCGCTGCGGCATTGGCCACGCAATGATTGCCCACCGGGGGGCGCTGTGCTATACTCCCGTTCCGCACGCCGGACCGGCGTGCC
>JAAZBQ010000238.1 GCA_012513725.1 Chloroflexota bacterium | reverse complement strand
GGGCGCCCGGTGCACTGCGTCACCACGATGGCCGGGCACACCGTGGCGCTGGCCGCCAGCCTCTGCGTGCACACCCTGTCGTACGAGGGGCTGTGGATCGAGCGCCTCTGGGCGGAAGGCGACCTGGCCCTGCGCGCCGCCATTCGCGCCGTCGTCGAGGAGGCCAAGCGCCTGGGCCTCGACGAAGTCGGCCACCTGGGCTCCGCCGCCGACGATCCCTGGCTGCGGGAAGGGTACCTGTTCATGGGCCGCTACCGCGTCTTTGCCCTGGGCCCGAACGCCGAGGCGGCTCACCCGTCGTCTGCCGCCGGCGTCTCGGGCTCTGCCAAAGGCCTCCCCGCCCCCTGCGACCAGACCTGATCGAGCGCCCGGCCGAGCTCGTCGAGGGAGAACGGCTTGGACACGTAGGTCAGGCGGTGCGCGTGCAGGAACTCTCGCGTGCCGGGGTCCAGGGCATCTCCGGTGACGAACACCAGCCGCCGCGCCATCGGCGGGTCCTGGGCCACGAGGCGATCGTAGAACTCGGGCCCCTCCATCCCCGGCATGTGGATATCCGACAGGATCAGGTCAAACGCCCGTTCCTCCCGGCGGGCGGTGGCCAGGAGGGCCAGGGCGTCGTCGCCCCGGGTGGCCGTCTCCACCTGGTGGTCATCCTCGGTCAGGATCGCCTCCAGGAGGCTGGCCACGTCGGGCTCGTCGTCGACGACCAGCACGCGGCACGCCGGCGCGCGATTGGGCCGTTCCTCGCCGTCGGCGCCGGCGGGTTCCTGGCCGACGATGGGCTCCCGGGCCACCGGGAACTCGACGACGAACGTGGCCCCCGGTCCGCCCCGGTCCTCCTCGGCGTAGATGCGCCCGCCATACTGGTTCACGATGCCAAAGCAGATGCTGAGGCCCAGCCCGGTACCCTGGCCGACCTCCTTGGTGGTAAAAAAGGGCTCAAAGAGATGGGAGCGCGCCTCGGCAGAGAGGCCCGGGCCGTTATCCGCCACGCGAATGCGCACCGTCTCGCCGGCGCGTTCGGTGGCCAGCGTTAGTCGGCGCGGTCCATCCACCGTGCACAGCGCATCGTAGGCGTTGTTCACCAGTTGGAGGATCACCTGCTGCAGTTGGTCGGGCGCCACGAGGATGCCCGGCGCATCGTCGGCATAGTCGGCGACGATCTCGATCTCGTCTCGCCGCAGCTGGTAGGCGCGGAGCTCCATCGTGCGGCGCAGCACCTCGTTGACGTTCACCCGCTCGGCCTCCTGGCGGCGCTGCCGGGCAAAGGTCAGGAGGCTCTGGACGATCTCGGCGGCCCGCTGGGCCTGGAGGCGGATCTTTTCCAGGTCAGTTCGGGCACTGGCGGGCATGCCCGCGGCCATGCCCAGCAGTTGCACGTAGCCCATGATGGCCGTCAGGGGGTTGTTCAACTCGTGGGCGACGCCGGAGATCAGTTGCCCCACCGCCGACAGCCTGGCGGATTGCACCAGCTGCTCCTGGGTCATCTTGAGACTGTTCAGGCTCTCCTGTAGGTCGCTGATCAGGCGGGCGTTGTCGATCGCCGCGGCGGCCATCGTGGCCAGGGTGAGCAGGAGCTGTTCGTCCTCCTCGCCAAAGGCGTGGGACTCTTTGGCCTCGATCGTCAGGGTGCCGATCCGCCGATCGCCGAGCAGGAGCGGCGCCACCATCATCGAGGCGAACCGGTGCGCCCCCCGAGCAGAAACGGGATCCTGCGACACGTCGGGCAGGTTCACCAAGCGGCCGGAATCCAGTGCGCGTCCCGCCACGCCGTGCCCCAGGCGGAGGACGTTCCGGCCCGACGTATCGGGCAGGGTCCCCGGCTGGAACGACATCGCGCGCGGGTGCAGTTCGCCGCTGACCTCGTCCAACAGATGCAGCACGCCGCTGGTGGCCTTGTCGATGGTGTCCACAGCAAACGCCACGACGAGGCTCAGGAGGTGGTCGAGGTCCAGCGTGGCCGCCAGCGCCCGGCTGACGTTATAGAGGGCCTGGCTGCGCCGCAGGCGGGCGCGGACGTCACCGACGAGGCGGGCGTTGTCGATGGCCAGCCCCACGGCGCGGCCCACCAACCGGAACAGGCCCATGTCCAGGCTATCGGGGTCAGGTTCGGAGCCCAGCCCCACCACCACGGCGCCCACCGTGGCATCCTGGGCCCGCAGGGGGAAGGCCACGAGGGCGCGGACGTCCGGACAGACACCGGCGACGCCCTCGGAGATCAGGCACGGCTCCTGGGGCAGCGCGGCGGGCCCTTGCGCCTCCCAGGTCCGGCGGAGGTAATCGGCCAGCGCGCCGCCGACCGGTCCCCGGCCGCTCAGCAACTCGGCGCCGGAGGACGGCTGCGCAGCGGGGTCGGGAACGATGTATGCGCCGCCGACCGCGCCCTCGAGCGCGCCAACGAGGACGTCCAGCGCGTCGCCGAGCACGCGGCCCAGATCGTCGGTCGCGCTGGCGAGGCCGGCAAGACGCTCGAGAACCTCCAGGCGCGATGTTACCATGCTGCCCTTTCTCTAGTCCTGCGCGGCTGCGTTGCTGCGGCCGGCGGCCAGGCGTCTCTCCAGGCGAGCCAGGCGGTGCTCCAGATCCTGCACCGCGCGTCGGGCCTCCCACCGCCCCAGGCCGCCCTCCTCCGAGCCCACCCAGGCGATGGCGGCCTCCACGATCTCCTGCGCCGCCGCATAGTCCTTGATGCGATGCTCGAGGTGCTTGGCCAGCTCCACGTACGCGTACAGCCCGCCGTCGGGGAGTTGCGCGCGCCACACGGCGGCCGCCTCCTCGTGGCGGTCCAGGCGCTTGAGGAACATGGACAGGCGCCTGGCAGCCTCGGCGGCGTGGGGGCCCTCCTCGGCGACAGCCTGCCGGTAGGCGCGCAGGGCTTCCTCCGTCCGGCCCTCCGCCTCCAGGAGCCCGGCCAGCGAACAGAGGTCGCAGGAGTCGGGGCGTTCGGGGGAGAACGGCTCGCCGACGATGCTCCCGGCCCGGGCGGCCAGCGTGACGAGGGAGAGGATGTCGATGAGGTTGTGGTAGAACACGTCGGCCAAGGGGCCGGTGACGCCGCGCTCGAGGTAATCCTGGTACAGCGCCGGGATGAGGTAGCCCGGCACGTCGGAGGAACTGCGGCCGATGTGCAGCACGTGCTCTTCCAGCGACGAGAGCGCGCAGGAGGCCAGGCTCCTACGCCAGAGGCGGCGGGCCAGGTGCAGAAGGTCCAGGTGGGGGAGCCCATCGCAGGGCGGCTCGCGACGCCCGAGGATGTAGCGCGTCTGGATGATGGGCCAGTCGAACGTGCGGCCATTAAAGGTCACCAGGCCGCCGTTGTCGCGGAGGGCCCCCGCCAGGAGGGCGAGCATGGCGTCCTCATCGGCATAGTCGGGCATGAAGAACTGCCGCAGAACGAACTCGTCCCCCTCAAAGGCGCCCACGCCCACGAGGAACGCATAGGTCCCGCTGCCGCGGGCCAGGCCGGTGGTCTCGATATCCACGAACACCGCGCGGCGCATATCCAGGGGGCGCGCGTCGGCGCCGGTGGCGGCGGACTGCCAGACGCGCTCGGGCACCGTGAACACCTCGCCCAGCGCCAGATCGCCGTGGCGAAAGGCGAGGGCATAGCGCTCCTCGGCGACAAAGCAGCGCCCGCCCTCCTGCGCCTCCCAGCGCCCCGCTACGAGAGATTCGAGGGGCGGGTGGTGGTCATGGCGGGCCGGCGTGCTGCGTTCGGGTACGCTCTGGCGCAGCGCATCGGCACGCTGGAGCCGAGCCTTCAGGTCCATGGGATCTCCCGGGGGCCGCGACGGTTAACCGAGCGGGCACTTGGCCATCGATTATACCCGCCCGGCCCCAGCGCGCCAATCGCCGGCCGCCGTCAGGGTACACGGCAGCATCCCACCAAGTCACAACCCGCCGAGCGGCCTCTTCTATGGGCTGCGGCAGTCTGGCTGCCGCTTTTCGGGCTGTGCTGCAGGATGGCCTGATGTCACCAAGCCAGCTGCGTCTCTTGGCGGGCCAAGAGCCCCGGGCTGGCTCTCTCCGACGAGATGCTCGTCGTCCAGTACGGAAAGCGGCAGCAAGCTGCCGCAGCCCATAAAAGACCACACCAGCTCGGGAAGGGAAGGAAGGCTTGGGGTGTTGGGCGCCGCTGCTGCGGCAGGCGACTGCCGCAGCCCATAGGGAGGCCGCCATGTTCTGCGCTCGCTCAACCCTCTGACGGGCACCGGCGCCGCCGGGATCCCGCCGCCTACAGGGGCTGGCAGTCCGGGCAAAAGTAGCAGGACCCGCCCTGGAACTGGATCTTGGCGATCGGCGTGCCGCAACCGGGGCAGGGCTCGCCCACCATGCGCCGGTCGAGCGCCGGTCGATACCCACCGGGGCGGTTGTGCAGGTCGCGCTCCGTATCGCGACCGCCGAGGTCGGTCGCCCGGCGCAAGACGTCGACGGTGGCGTCAAAGAGCGCGCGGCGCTCGTCGGGCGTCAGGTCGGCCGCCTTGCGCCGCGGATGCACGTGAGCCTGGTAGAGGATATCCTGAAGGTAGCCGTTGCCCAGGCCCCAGATGCCCGGCTTACTGATGCAAAAGAACTTGATGCTGCGCGAGTCTTTGGGCTCCAGATCCTGAAAGAGCCCGTCATAGTGCTCCAAGGTGAACGCGCCGCCGAGGGGCGACACCCGGCCGGGGTCGACGTACGTGCGTGCGCCGAGATCCTCTCGAGGCACCAGCTGCGCCGCGCCCCAGCCCTGGACGCTGACCGTCAGGTAGGTGTCGTCGGCAAAGCGCAGCAGGAGCTGATGCTTCTTGGGCAGGGTCTGGGCGTCGGGGTGGTAGAGGATCCGCTCGCCGCCGCAGCCCAGCGCCAGGACATAGCCGGGCTCCACCGCCACCACGATGTGGTTGCCCATCGCCTCGGCGCCGCAGATGGTACGGCCCACCAGGGTGGCCTCGTACTCTTCCGGCGATCCGGTGTAGAACGCGAACTTGTGCGGCGAGTTGCCGCGCTGGGCCGCGGCGATCCCCTTGCCCCGCAGGTCGGCGTCGATCTGTCGGGCAACAGTCTGGGCCTCGGGTAGCTCGATCATGGGGATTCACCTCCTGCGCCGTGCCGGCGCGCTACTCGCCCACTGCCGGGATCCGACCCTCCTCGCGCAGCCAGATAACCTCGTCGCGGATGGTCTCAGCAAAGGGCCGGAAGCGGTAACCCAGTTCCCTAATCGCCTTGTCGCTGCAGAAGCGGTTGTTGCGTGCGAGATTGTAGATCGTGAACCCGGTCAGCACGGTGGACCATCCGGTGACCTTGCCGATCACGCCCAGCAAGGCCGCCGCGACTCGCGCGACCCCAGTGGGCAGGATCCTGGTCACCCGCTTGCAGCCGCTCGCCGCCGATATGGCGTCGAACAGGTCCTGCATCGTGACGATCTCGTTGCCCATGATATAGCCCTCACCCTTGCGCCCGTTGGCACAGCAGGAGATGACCCCTGAGGCGAGATCGCGCACATCCGCGCAGTTAAAGGTCCCGGCCACGCCGACGGGGATGCGGCCCTCGACCATCTGGATGATCGTGCTGGTGATCAGACCAAAGCCATAGTCGTACGGGCCAAAGATGCCGGTGGGGAACACGACCGACGCATCCAGGTCGTGGCGATTGACCGCGTCCATCACCAGCTGAGTGGCCTCGGCCTTGGTCTGGGCATAGTAGCCGACGACGCGGCTCGGTTCAAAACGGGACACCTCGACGATCGGCTCGCCGTCGGGCAGCTCGGGGATCACACTGGTAGAACTGATGTAGACGAGCCTCCGCACCTTGTGCCTGACACACTGCTCGAGAACGTTCCTCGTGCCGGTGACGTTCACATCGAACACCTTTTGGCTATAGTCAGGATCCAGTGTCACGATGCTCGCACAGTGGATCACGTACACGTCCAGGTGTTCGGGCACAGAGAAGAACTCGTCCAGCGACGAGACGTTCAGCACATCCCCAAGGCAGACGTGCGCCTCCTCGGGCACGCGCTGCACCGCGGGATCGCCCCTCAGCACCAGGGCGCGAATCCTCTCGCCGCCAGCAACAAGCTGGCGGCAGAGGCTACTGCCCAGGTTTCCGGTGGCGCCGGTCAGCAAGTAGATGCGGTCGCCCGTCGATCTCTCCCCTGGCCGCTGCGTACGCTCAGGCATCATGTCCTCCGGCACGCTACCCCATGGTGTCCTGCGCGGCCACAAGTGGCGCCGTCCAGGGCTCCCCCTTGATGATCTCCCGGCCATACTGGACCCAGCCCACCTCGAGGCGGATGCGGGGAATCTCGAACCCGTAGAACCAGTGGATGCGGATGCGCTTGCCGCGGACGTGGCAGAAAAAGACGGCATAGTCGCCCAGCGACGAGTGCACCACTTTGGCGGGGGTGAGGTCCTCAAAGGCGGCCAGGTTCTCCTCCCTCGCCAGGTACTCTTGGAGCGCGGGGAGGTGCTGGGTGGCCTCGTTCTCGGCGATGGCGGCGAGGTCCACGGCCTCCTCCGCATTCCAGGCCGGCAGATCCTCGGCGACGTCGCGCCCCGCCGCGGCGTTCACCCACACCGGCGACGACCAGAGCATCTCGCCGTCGGCCTGCTCGACCCGCACATAGTAATAGGTCTCGCCCCGCGGGGGTTGGTCGACGAACGTGACATCCAGGGTCTCGCTGCCGGGCTCGAAACGCCGCAGGCGCTGGGCCCCGCGGATAACGTCCACCCGCTCGATCGGCGCCGTGCCGTGGATGCGCAGCGCCAGGCGCACGTCGCCGCCCGCCTCGACCTCGGCGCCCATGAGGGCCTCGTTCACCCGGAACTCGAGGAGGGCGCGGGCGCCGGTGGAGGCGTAGGTGTTCCGCCGGCGGAACGCCTGCCAGAGCGCGTCGCGGTCCAGCCGCTCCGCGTACACCCCCAGGAGCGGGCCGCCGGCCCAGCCGCCGTCGCGGCGCCGCAGCATGTTGAAGAAACGGCCGCCCTCTATGCCAACCACCCGCGGGTGCCCGGGCGTGCCCTTGTGCCCGTCGGAGCCGCCGATGAGGCCCACCCGGTAGCCCTTTTGCAGGTAGGCCTGGGCGAACCATTCAAAGTTGCCGTGCCCGGAGGTCATCTCGCAGAGCCACTCCACCTCGGGCCCGTGGCAACAGGGAAAGGCGATGGCCCCGCCGACGTGGGGGGTCACCATGGCCTCCTGGCCGGGGAAGAGCCGGTAGATGTCGTCGATCCGCCAGGTGGGGTTCGGCATGGGGGCGTCGAGGTGCTTCCAGACGAGGTTGCGGTCGCCGCCGGCGTCCTCGCGGTCGCGCCACTCGCAGCCCATAAAGGTGACGTAGCGGCCCTCCTCGTCGTAGCGGCGGGCGGCCTCCCGGTACAGCTCCCACCACTCGGCGACGGCGTCGGGCACCTGCCGAAAGATGTGCGACCCCATGGCCACAAAGTCCAGCCGGGTGACGTCGCGGCCATAGGCGTACATGCTGTCGGGGTGCGAGCCCTCGTTCAGCACGTTGATCTCGTGGCCGTCATAGCCGTGGCAGTGGAATTCGCCCCAGTAGACCCCGGTGCCCGCAGCACGCGCCACGCGGACCGGGTTGCTCTGCGCCACGAGCCCGTGCTCGCGGTCCTCGAGGCGCAGCCGCGCCGTCCCCTCGTCGCGGACGGTGGCGGAGATGTGGAGCGAATGGCGCGGGCCGGCGGCGACCTCGGCGGGCGAGCCGCCGGGCGTGGCAACCGCGACCTCGCCGCCGGGGATGGCGTTCCCGTTGGCATCCACCGGCAGGGCGATGGCCTGGAACGCCTCGCCGGGCGCGGCCTGGGAGGGCGCAAAGAGGTAGTAGCGGTCGACCGGCGGACAAGGCACGATCCGGACGGTCAGTGTGGCGTCGGGGACGCGGCGAAAGGTCTCCTCGCCGGGGAGGCTCACGCCGGCCACCATGTGGGCCTGCTCGTACTTGGTGGGCCAGGCGATGACCCCCGGCCCCCCGAACCGCCGGTCGCCGATGCGCACGATGATCGGCTCGCCGGCCAGCCAGTCGCGGGGCAGGGTGACGATGGCCGGCGTGGCCGCCTTGAGGGCGGTCTCGCAGAGGAAGGGCAGCGCCTCGCCCTGCCGGTCCTCGACGGTGACATAGCCCATCGCCTGGGGCCAGTAGTCCTGGTGGCGCCAGTCAAAGCGGAACTCGTTCTCCACCTTGCGCAGGGCCACCCGGCTGCCCTCCGGAAGCGGCTGGCCGGGGCGGAACTCGATCACCCAGTTCCCCCGGCGGCCGGCCTCCACGGTTACCTGGCGGGCGGGATCGACATCTGACGTCTCGGCGGCCTCAAAGGCGATGGTGACGGTGCCGGGAAAGGCGCCGTCGGCAAAGGGGACATCCAGCTTGCGATAGACAGGTACGCTCATGCTATCTCCTAGCGCCTCCCCGGGCGGCCGGAGAGGCGAATGGGTGTGTCTCGTAAGGGTACGCGCGGCGCTCAGTAGCCCGCGTTCACATAGTCCGGGTCGGCGTTTGGGCCGTGACCCAGTTCGGCCAAGCGCCGGCGAAAGCCGGCCATCGCCTCGGCGTAGGCCGGATCCTGGGCATAGTTCACCGTTTCGTCGGGGTTCTTGTCCAGATCAAAGAGGACCTCGGGCATGTCCTCGCCGTACCACTGGTACTTGAGCCGGCCGCGGGCGATCATCATGTTGGTGGTGCCGAACTGCGAGACGGCCTCGCCGCTCCAGCCGGAGGCGTCGCCGCGCATCAGGGGCACCAGGCTGCGGCTATCGAGCCCCGGGGGGATCGGCAGCCCGGCCAGGTCGGCCAGGGTGGCGAACAGGTCGCAGAGGCTCACCGTCTCGTCGACGACGGTGCCGCCGGCGAACAGCTTGGGGTAGCGAATGATCAGGGGCACCCGCCCGCTGCCCTCAAAGAACTTTTGCTTTTCCCAGATGCCGTGCTCGCCGAGCATCTCGCCGTGATCGGAGCAGTAGACAATCACCCACTCGTCGGGATCCTGCCCCACCTCGCGCAGCGCGTCGATCACCACGCCGTACAGGTCGTCGATGGTCTCCACCATGCCATAGTAGGCCGCCACCGCGCGGCGGATCTCGCGCTCGCTGGCGTCGACGCCCGGGCGCACCTGGCGCTGGGAGAGGAAGGGGTGGTCAAAGGGGGTCTGGTCCTGAAAGGGTTTGACCCGCGGCAGGTAGTACCGGAATTTGTCCTCGTCCGTGATGTACGGATAGTGGGGCTGTGCCAGGCCCACGCGCAAGAGGAGCGGACGATCGGGGCTCTCGCGATCATAGTGGGCGTCGATAAAGTGCCGCTCGATGTAGTTCAGCGCACCCTGCACCGCATAGTCGTCGGTCTTTTG
>JAAZBQ010000237.1 GCA_012513725.1 Chloroflexota bacterium | reverse complement strand
TGATCTCCCCGCGGATGCTCAGCGTGTCGCCCTCGATGGTAATGTCGACGTCCTGCGGATCCAGCCCGGGGACGGTGGCCTGCACGACGAGTTCCTCGTCGGTCTGGTAAATGTCCACGGGCACCGGGCAGTAGCCCTCCTCCTGGCCGACGGTCCAACGGGTGCCGGGCCGCACAAAGCTCTCCTCAAATAGACGATCCATGGCCTCCCGCAAGGTGATCAAGTCGCGGAAGGGATCCCAACGACTGATGGACATGTTCCTAACCTCCACTCTTGAATATCCTGACCGTGTCGGTGCACGGGCCGTTCCATGCCACGGGCGCTAGCCGACCTTCACCTGGATCTGCTTCGGGCGGCTCTCCTCCGCCTTGGGGACCGTGAGGGTAAGCACGCCGTTCCGAAAGAGGGCCTCGGCCTGGGCGCCGTCCACGCTACCGGGCAGGGTCACCGAGCGGGCAAAGCGCCCGGAGGCCACGGGGCGCTCGCGCAGCAGATACTGGCGATCGGCGTCCTCTCCTGGGATCGCGAGCTGGCCCTCGATGGTCAGCGTATCGCCGCTGACGGTGATGGAGACGTCGTCGGGGGCCACGCCGGGCAGGGCCATATCGATGACCAGGCCGTCGGTAGTCTCATAGACGTCCATCGCAGGGCCGAGCGGCGCCTCCTCGCGGCGCGTGCGGCCCAAACGCTGGGCGCTGCGTTCCCCATTGACCAATCCCGAATCCTGCGGATACCATCGGTAGATGCTCATTGGCCACACCTCCATGCTATGTGTCACCAGACGAGCCCAACGCCCGGGCTCCCGAAAGCCATTCCGTCTGCATTATAGCAGCCCTCTCAGCCCATGTCAATAGGTTATGACCCCTATTTGCCCTCAAAGTTGACTGCGCTTTGATAACCTTGTTGACATCGGCGCCCGGAAGGGGTACAATAGCGGTGGATGGGCCGGCGGGGCCCCTCGGCTACCGATGGCTGCGAACGGAGCAGTGCACTGGATGGATTACAAGGACTATTACGAGATTCTGAGCGTCAGCCGCGACGCCTCCACGGAGGATATCCGCAAGGCGTATCGCCGGCTGGCACGCAAATACCACCCGGACGTCAACCCGAACAACAAAGAGGCGGAGGAGCGCTTCAAGGAGATCAATGAGGCCCACGAGGTCCTCACCGATCCGGAAAAGCGGCGCAAGTACGACCAGTTCGGTCGTTCCTGGCAGCAATACCAGCAGACCGGCGGCGACCCCGGCGGGTTTGACTGGAGCCAGTGGTACGCACCTGGCGCCCAAGGCGCACCGGGCGGCCAGCGCCAGACCTATACCGAGTACGTGGACCTGAACGATCTCTTTGGTGAGGGCGGCTTTTCCGATTTCTTCCATAACCTCTTTGGCGGGGGCGGGCAGCGGGGGGCGCGCCCGTCGCCCTTTGCCCGGGGCGGCCGGGATATCGAGCAGCCCGTGGAGGTCTCCCTGGCGGAAGCCTTCGACGGCACCGTGCGCGTCCTACAGACGGGCAGCCGCCGGCTGGAGGTCAAGATTCCGCCCGGGGTGCGGACGGGTTCTCGGGTGCGGGTGGCCGGCGAGGGGGAACCGAGCCCGGCCGGCGGCCCGGCGGGGGACCTCTACCTCGTGGTGCAGGTCCGCGAGCACCCGCAGTTCCGGCGGCAAGGGGATGACCTCCTGCTGCGCCTGCCGGTGGACCTGTACACCATGGTACTGGGGGGCGAGATGACCTTGCAGACCCTCAAGGGCCAGCGCCTGGCACTGACCATCCCGCCGGAGACCCGGGCGGGGCGCACCTTCCGCCTGCGCGGGCAGGGGATGCCCAAGTTGCGGACCCCGGAGGAGCACGGCGACCTCCTGGTGGAGGTCTATCCGGAGATCCCCCAGGAGTTGACCGAGAAGGAACAGGAGCTATTCCGCCAGCTCGCCGAGCTGCGTCGCTAGGAGAACGCGCCATGCCCACCGCTCGCCCGCCGCGCACGCACGCCCTGCTCCTGATCGTCGCCCTGCTGGCCACCACGGGGTGTGGGCTCTTGCCCCTGGGCGCCGCCCTGGAGCGACTCGAGGGGCGCCGCGGCGCCGCGACGGTCACGCCGGTTCCGGCCCAAGGCGCGGTGCAGACCCCGGCGCTGCCGCTGTCGGGCGACGAGGCCGGGGAGGACCTCGCCGCGCTGTACGAGCGGGTGATCCCCGCGGTGGTCAGCATCCGGGTGATTCGCCCGACCGAGGGACTCCTTCCGGTGCAGCCCCTGCCCGAGGGGAACGAAGAGTACACCCAGGGGCAGGGCTCCGGTTTCGTGGTGGACGCCGCCGAGCGCTTGGTGGTCACCAACAACCACGTCATCGAGGACGCGGAGCTCATCGAGGTGCTCTTGCACGATGGCACCGTGTTGCGAGGGGAACTGCTGGGGCGCGATCCGGATGCGGACCTGGCCGTCGTGCGGCTGGCCGAGGGCGAGGGGAGCCTCCGCGAGGTCCTCTTGGGCGACTCGCGCAACCTGCGGGTGGGCCAGCGGGCCATCGCCATCGGCAACCCCTTTGGCTGGCGGGGCACCATGACAGTAGGCATCATCAGCGGCCTGGGCCGTACCTTGAATCTGGGGCATAGCTCCGGGGAAGTGGGGGGCGCGCGGTTCTCCATCCCGCAGATGATCCAGACCGACGCGGCGATCAATTATGGCAACTCGGGCGGGCCGCTGCTGGACGCCGCCGGGCGGGTCATCGGCGTCAACACGGCAATGAACTCTGTGACGGGCCTCTCCGGCGGTGTGGGGTTCGCCGTGCCCATCCACACGGTGGAGCGGGTGCTGCCGGCGCTCGTCGCCGAGGGGCGCTATGCCTACCCGTGGCTGGGCGTGACGGGCACCGATGTGCAGCCCGTGCACGTGGCGGCCATGGACCTCCCGGTGGAACGCGGCGCCATGGTGACCGACGTCGTGCCGGATGGCCCGGCCGGCCGCGCCGGGTTGCGGGGCGCGGATCGCGCGGTGGACTATTACGGGACGCCGGTGCGCGTGGGCGGCGACGTGATTGTTGCCGTCGAGGATGCTCCCGTGCGGCAGTTCGATGACCTGTTGGTCTACCTGGTGGAGAACGCCTCCCCCGGCGACCGCGTGACGCTGACGCTGATCCGCGACGGAGAGGAGCGCACCGTCCGGGTGACCCTGGGCGAACGCCCCGGCGACTGATGTGTGAGAACGAAACGGATGGGACGGTGAGATGACGGACGATACCATGCCACGGGATGAACCCTGCTACGTGATCAGCGTAGCGGCCAAGCTCGTTGACCTGCACCCGCAGCGCCTGCGTTACTATGACCGCATCGGCCTGCTCAAGCCATCGCGTACGGCGGGCCGCATCCGCCTCTATTCCCACCGCGACATCGAGGTGCTGCGCAAGATCGCCCGGCTCAC
>JAAZBQ010000236.1 GCA_012513725.1 Chloroflexota bacterium | reverse complement strand
CGCGGATCCTCGTTGTACGGCACCACGTCGGCCGTGTGGACATACCAGTCCAGCAGGCGCCGCTCCAGCGCCTGCCGTACCTCGGCGTACCGCGGATCGTCGTAGACGTTGCAGAGCTCCTGGGGGTCCTTCTGCAGGTCGTACAGCTCGCTGCGCTCCGCGGGCCGATGCACCAGTTTGTGCTCCAGCGTGCGGATCATCGTCGCCCGGCACACGCTGAGCGGCCGCTCCTGCTGGAGAAGGCCCTTGGGCCAGTAGATGTGCGCCGGGTCGCGGGGGATGTCATAGTCGGCCCAGCGCCCCTCGAACGCCTGGGGCTCGTGCAGGTCATAACCCCCTTCGGCGAACACCGCCCGCTCGGGATCGCCCGGCCCCCCGGCCAGTTGCGGGGTCAGCGACCGGGCAAAGTGGGTGTGCCGCGCCTCGACGCCGGCCATGTCCAGCACGGTGGCCATGATGTCGAACAGCTCCACCTGCTCGCGCACCACGTGACCGGCCCGGCCGCCCGGCGCCCGGATGATGAGCGGCACGCGGGTCAGGGTATCGTCCAGCGCGCTGGGCCACTTTTCCACCAGCCCATAGTCGCCGGCCCAATCGCCGTGGTCCGCCGCGAGGATGAGGCAGGTGTCCTCGGCGAGGCCCGTCTCGTCCAGGGCGTCCAGCAGTTGGCCCAGCACCCAGTCCATGTACGAGTTCATCCCCAGGTAGGTGGCCTGCAGCCGCTCCAGGAAGCCCTCCGGTAGCTCGTCCAGCCGGCGGTACTCGCGGATCCCGGCCATGTACTCGGGCTTGTCGGGCAGATCGGCCGGGCGCAGGGGCGGCAGGTCGGCGGGATCGTACATCGAGTGGTAGGGCTCCGGCGCCCCGTACGGCGGGTGGGGCATGGAAAGTGGCAGATAGAGGAAGAACGGCGCGTCGTCCGACTTATTCCTGATAAAGTCGATGCCCCCCTGCACCCGCCGCATATCGCCGACCTCCTCGGGGGCGCCGGCAAAGGGCTGAAAATCAAAGGAGTAGTAGCCCGGCGAACCCTCGGCATGGGCGTTCGGCCCGCTATGAGCCCCGCCGGGATCCGCATAGTGGTCGACGGAGAAGGGGAACGAGTCCTCGGAGTACAGGTCGTTCTTGCCGTACCATTCGATGTGGTACCCCGCCTCGCGCAGGTAGCGGAACAGGCTGGGCTCGTGGGGGCGCAACAGGTGCCAGAGCGTGCGGTGGCCGCTGACGTGCGGGTACCAGCCGGTCATCAGGCTGCAGCGCGATGGCGAGCAGACGGTGTGCTGCACGTGGCACTGGTCGAACCGCACGCCCTCGGCGGCCACCCGATCATAGTTGGGCATCTGGACCACCGGATGCCCATAGCAAGACACGCTCTCGGCTCGCATCTCGTCGGGTACGAAAAAGACAAAGTTCATGGTGTGCTCCTGTGTGCGTTAGGACGCCGGACGGCAGCGCTACTCTGTCGGCGCAATGAAGCGAAGGCCGCCTGCGGCGAGATCGTACAGCGCCTCCATCGCCGCGGGTCTCGTCGGCGGGCATGACGACCAGCGAGTAGAGCCGCCCGTCGTGCACGGCGACCAACTGCCGGGTGATCTCCTGGCCGGGCAGGCCATCCAGGAGCACGGCGGGCGCCCCGCGCCGCCAGAGACGCCCTCGCCAAGCGCTGCCATGAAGGAGCATGTAGCCTTTCCAGGGTACATCATCCCAGCATGCGGGACAAGCGCCCGCCGCGGCTCCTGCGAGCGCGCCTAGCGCCCCAGGGCGATGAGCCCCAACGCCAGCGCCCCGGCCAGGAGGGCGTAGAGGAGCCCGGGCCAGAGGGTGCGGCGCAACACCTCCCCTTCCCGGCCTGCCAGGCCGACGGTGGCCCCGCCGGCGATGATGTTGTGGGGGCAGATCATGTTGCCCATCGCCGCGCCCATATCCTGGGCCGCCAGGAGGGTGAGGGTGGGCATGCCCAGATCCCGGGCCGTGGCCACCTGCAACTCGCCAAAGAGGATGTTCGAGGCCGTCGCCGACCCGGTGATAAAGGTGCCCAGGACGCCGACCAAAGGGGCGACGAGGGGCCAGAGGCCCCCCACGGCGCCGGCTGCCGCCAGGGCCAGCGTGGCGGTCATCCCGGCGTGCACCATCACCCGGGAGAGCCCCAGCATGCCGACCAACGCCAGGGTGATGGGCGCCAGCTGCCGGATGGTCACCCGAAGGACGGCGCCCACCCGCCGGCCGCCGGCCCGCTGCAGCAGCGCGCCGAGGAGAAAGGCCACCATCAGCATGGTGCCCGGGTGGTACAGCACCTGGATCGAGGAGGCAAAGCCCCCGGGCATCGTCCACCGCCAGGTGACGGCCTGCAACCCGAGTCGCACCGCGGGCACCAGCCGCGTCACGACCACCAGCGCGACGAGGAGGATGTAGGGGGCCGCGGCCCGCTCCAGCCGGTGGGCGGCTCCTACGCCCACAGCAGGTGGCCGACCGGGGGCGGCCGCCGGCCCCCAGCGTCGTACCACCACCACGAACACCACGCCCCCCACCAGGCCGCCAATCATGGAGGGCAACTCGGGCCCCACCCAGCGCGCCACGGCATAGTAGGGCACCAGAAAGAGCACCGCGGCCAGGACGGCCCAGGGGATCATGCTCCCCGCCCCCGCGCGATCGCAAAGCCGCGGCACGGCCCGCACCGCTCGGGTCACCAGCGCCGCCACGATGAGGGCCATCACCCACGCCAGGAGGCTGTTCTGAAGCCCGATACGCTGAGACAGCGCCAATGCCGCATCGCCACCCGCCTCGATCAGCGGGATGACCGGCGCTCCCACGGCGCCAAAGGTCACCCCCACGGCGTGGCCGATCAGGGCCAGCGTCACCGCCTCCACGGGCGGAAAGCCGATGCTCAGCAAGAACGGCGCGGCCAGGGCGATGGGCGTGCCAAACCCCGCAGCGCCCTCCAGGAACAGGGAAAAGAACCAGGCCACCAACAGGCCGACCAGGCGCGGGTCGGAGGAGACACGGTCGATCGTGCGGCGCAGCGTGTGGATGGCGCCGGTGGCCTCTTGGAGGTGGTAGATGCACAGGGCGGGAAAGATGATCCACAGGACGCTGACTGCCGTGGTCAGCGCCTCGGCCAGGGCGCCGGCCACCGCGGCCGGCAGGCCCACACCCTCCGGAACGCCGGCGCCGTACCCAAAGATCGCGACCGCCACGATCAGGGCCACGGCGAGGCCTGCCAGGCCGGCGCGGGTCGCCGGCCAGCGGAGGGGGATCATCAACACCAGCACGGCAACGATCGGCAACCCAGCGAACAGACTCTCCATCAATACACCGACTCTTTCGCAACCGCTGACACGGGGTGCACCGGCAAACACCAGGACGTGGGGTTGGAGGAGGCCATCATGACGGCCGGGCAAGCGCCCGGGCCCAAAGAGCATTGTAAGTCGGTCGGCCCGCCCGGCCAAGCCGGCCGCGCCGGAGACAGACGCCGTGGGGGCACCACCGAAGTGGGGGCGTTTGGGGGCTGAGGTGGCCAAAGGTGCCGCCGCTCTTCGCTCAGCGCCACATCCTGGCATCCAGATAGTAAACCATCCTTCTCTCCTGGCCACCCAAGCGGCCAGACCCTCCGCTCTCCGGCGTGACACCTCGTGTCCAGCACGTAAAGCGGTGGCACCTTGGGCCACCGCAGCCCATAGAAGAGCAGACCATCTTGGGATGGGGCGGTGAATCTCTTGACACGGCGGCTCGCCGGTGTTACAAACGTTACGGGTCGCGCGGCGACCCGTGCCATCGGCAGTATCATCCTACGCAGCCCACGGGAGCCAAGGTCATACGATGAAGCGACCCTACCTCGCAATGCTCCTGGTCATGGTCCTCGTCCTCCTCGGTATCGGCCCCGCCGCCCCGCCGCCCGTGCGCGCCGACGATCCAGTGGTCTTTCATGGCACGGCGCGCTACACCGAGAACGGCCCCGGGGCCGGCGTCGACGGCATCGCCACCGCGTTACTCGTCGGTGGAGTCGGTGGCGGTGTGGTGGTCGCCCGGCTGCAGTCGATGCTTGGCGTGCTGGACGCCCTCGGCTCCCTGGGCGATAACCCCACGATGCAGTCGATCCACGAGTTCCTGAACAGCGGCGTCCCCGTCGACCTGGCGGGCCTCCTCCCCGTCTGGGGGCGCTATGATGCCACCCTGAACTTTACCCTGGTCCAGCAGCCGGACGGCGCCTTTACGCTGCAGTCGGGCACCGTCAACTGGACGGTCTCGAACGGCGCCGAGATCTCGGGCGACGGCACGTCGATCGTCGACCGGTTCGGCGGCTCGGGCAGCGATGTGCTGGACCCCGATAGCGACGTCATCCGGCTCGAGTTCGACATCGACAGCGACAAGCCCACCTTTACCCTGACCGTCGACATCGACGCGCCGACGCCGACCTCCGGCGACTCCACCTGGACGGCGGCAAATGGGGCGATCGTTCTCTGGGAAAAGGCCCGGAACGGCCAGCGCACGATGGGCGGCCAGGTGCTGGGGCAGGAGATCCCCGAGGAGCCGGTGGGCGGTGGCGTGTTCAATCACGGCATCTACTATTCCCACACCGGGCCGCTGAGTGAGCTGCAGCACATGGAGACGTGGCGCAACCTCCTCGATGCCCAGGTCCTGATCGAGTACGACATCGTCGACCAGTGCCGGGCCCGCGTCACGTCTCCCGCCGAGAACGAAAAGGTCACCCTGCCCAAGTGTTTTGCGTGCAACCTGGACGTGGACATGGAAGCCAACGTGTCGCCCACGGCCTGGGGAGAGGACCTCACGTGGGAGATGCCCGAGTTCGGCGGCCAGTCGCCCAACTATGACCCGGAGGACCAGCAGGGGGCCACCATGCACGTCTGGTACGAGGGGCCGGCCCCCGAGCGTAACAGCGCCTTTGGAGAGCTGGAGATCACCACCCGGTTTGAGGAGATGGCCGATCGGTGCGAGGCCCCCGAGCCGCACAAGATCCGGGTGTTCTTTCCGCACCGCTCGTACAACAACCCCGACGGCCACGTACCCAACTGGTACTATTACTGGACGGATACCCCCGCCGCGCAGGGCCACGAGTCGGCCATCATCTACGACAGCGCGTGCAGCACCTATGGTTACTATAACGGCTTTGGCGACCCCGCCGAGGCGAACCACATCTATGTCTGCGACATCTTTAGCTCGGGCAACCCCTCGACGAATCCGGTGACGGGCAAGGTGACCGAGGGGATCGACCTGTTCGCCGCCACCGTCCTCCACGAGTGGACGCACCTGGAGAACCGCAACGACTGGTGGGGGGCAACGGGCTATGATGCGCAGGTGGACGCGGCCGGCAACCTGGCGCCGACGGAGGGCGACCGCGACGCGGACATGGTCAAAGATAGCCGCGAGGCGGCCTATGGCCTCTCTCCGCGAACCCGGGACTCGCTGGGGCTCGGCTTCCGCGATAGCGAGTACCCGGCCTACCTCCAGGAGGACACCTGGCCCAGCGGCTCGGCGGACAAACAAGACTGGGCGGACCCCGGAAAGCAGAGCGGCTCATGAACACCCGTCACCTTCTCCTCATCCTGGTGGGCGTCGTCGTGCTGGCCGCGGCGGTGGGCGGGGGGTACCTCCTGTGGCAGCGGACGCAGCGGCCGGACCTCGCCACGCTCCTGGCCGAGGTGCGCGCAGCACAGTCCACCGCCACGTCCGAGCCAGCCCCGGCCCCCACACCGACGCCTGACGCCGATGCGCTGGCCAGGACGCTCGAGGGCGACGAGGTCCCCTACCGCCTCTCCATCGCCCGCACCCTCGCACAGCGCGAGGACATCCCCGTCGAGCGTCGGGCAGAAATGCTCGTGACGGCCCTCGCTGCGGAGGCGGCGGCGCCCTCGACCGACGCCCCGCGCATCCGCGACACGTACCTGACCCCCGATGGCGTCCTACGGCTCGGTCTGGTGCGCGGGCTCTCCGAGCTGGGCGCCGGGGCCCTGCCCACCGTCCGCCAGGCGGCGGAGGGGGCCAACGGTGTGGCCCGCGAGCACCTCCTCGTGGCTCGGGCCTACCTGGGAGACACCGAGGCGTTCCCCGCGGTGCGCGAGGTGCTGCGCGCGTCGGGCGACCCCGTCGCCCGGATGGACGCCGCCCGGGCGCTGGGCGTGGCCGGGGACGCGGAGGCGATCCCCGACCTCGTGCAAGCGCTCGAGGACCCCTACCGCGTCGAGGCGCGCGATAGCCTGGGGGAGTTCACGATCTACCCGGTCCGCGAGCAGGCCGTCGGCGCCCTCGACGCACTCGGGGTAGCGGTCACCCGGCAGACGAGCGACACGTTCACGGTGGAGGGGCAATAGATGAGCGACACGCACCCACCCACACCCCCGGCGGCCAACCCTCGGCCGGCCACTCCTCGCGCAGCGGGGCCGAGGAAGTCTCCTCCGCGAGAGGCCAAGCGCTCCGGCTGCGGATGCCCGGCGGGTTGCCTCATCGCCGTGGCGGTCGTCGCCGTACTGGTCGTCGGCGGCGCCGGGGCGGGCTACCTATGGGGCCGGCCGTACATCGCGCGCCAGTTGCCCGCCTGGGAGGCCCAAGTGCCGCTCCTGGGCCCTGTACTAGACATCACCGGGCTGCGGGCGCGCCTGGTGCCACCGGTCGACACCGAGCGCCTGCAACGCGGCCGCCAGGAAGGCGAGAACAACCCCCACGGGCTCCCGGCCGACCTGACTGTGTACCCGAACCCAGTGGCCGAGACGTACAACGTCTCCCCCACCCAGGTGACGGCCTATCAGCGGGTGGCCGAACCGCTGGAGACGGTCCGCGCCCACCTGGCCGAGGGGATGACCCGGGACGGCTGGACGCTGGCCCAGGAACGCGAGATCCAGGACGGCGTGCAGTTGGGCTGGGTCAAGGAGGGCCGCGCCTGCCAGATGGAACTCGGCGCGTACGGCCGCTACACCGAGGTCTGGTTGCGCGGCAGCGGGTCGTGAGCGCCAGCGCGCCCTCGGGCATCGGCTGCGGAGTGTGACGGCCGGCAACGGCTAGCGGGGTTCCTCGCCGGGCGATGACTCCCCCTCCTCTGGCGCCAACTCGGGATGCAGCTTGCGCAGACAGTCGGGGCAGATGCCGTGGGTGAACTCGGCGCCCGAGTGCTGGGAGATGTACTCCTCCAGGCGGGTCCAATAGCCCTCGTCGTCGCGGATGCGCTTGCAGTGGGCGCAGATAGGCAAGAGCCCCCCGAGGGTGCGCACCTCGGCGAGGGTCCGCTGCAGCTCGGCGATCAACGCCTCTCGCTCCTGCTGGATGCGGTGTCGATCGCTGATGTCCACCACGGTGACGACCTCTCCGCCAACATGGCCCGTGGGCGTATGGAGCGGCGCCCGGCGCACCTCGAGGGATAGCGGGTGCGCCCCTCCAGATACGATCACCTGCTCGCGCCCTTCCTTTGCCGGGCGACACCGCCCCTCTCGCAACGCGGCCGCGACGCCCAGCGCCTCATCGAGGGGCCGCCCCAGCAGCGCAGGCGCCCGGAACCCGAGGAGGGCGGCGGCGGCCGGGTTCGCGTCCACCAGGCGCCCGCGGGAATCGGCCACCAGGATGCCGATGTTCAGCTGCTCGATGACCACGTCGCGCGCCGCGGGGATGAGGTCCATGAGCCCAAAGCGAAAGAGCGCCCACGCGCACAGACAGGCCGTCACCGTCATGGTCAGCGGTGTGGGGTCCAGATGGGCAAACGGCGGGATGCCGACCAGGTAGAGGGCGTTGCTCACCCAGGGCAGCACGCAGCCGGTGAGCAGCAGATACCGCTGGGTGCGAAAGGGGGGCAGGTTCGCAGGCAGCGCGCGCAGCATGGCCAGAGAGCCCCCCAGTAGCATCAGGTACGAAAACGCTGTGTGCACCACCATCCAGGGCCCATACGTCTTGTCGATCACCTGCACGGGCCCCACGGGTACCAGGCTCATCTCGCCGCGCATCAGGCCGTGGAGCGGGTTCGTCCACTGCAAGAGCAGGGTGATGATGGGCGCCAGGAGAAGGAACGGCATCTGGCGGCGCGTGGGGAGACGGCCGTCGCTGGCATAGCGCAGGGCGAAAAAGCCCCAGGCCACCGGAACAGCGACGATGCCGATGTACTGCACATCCACCCAGCGCGACTTGGCCGCGAGACCGGGCGCGCGGAGCTCGGCAAAGTAGGCCAGGGACCAGATCCCGCACGCCGCCCAGAGCGCAGTCAGTTCGCGGGCGCCCGGCTGCGCGCCGCGACGCCACATGTAGGCGGCCATCCCCAGGGCGACCGCCGCCGACAGGGCCGTGCTCCAGACAAACAGGTCAACAGGATGGACCACGTCAGCACCTCGCCAGTACCCGCAGCAGGACCGCGCCCATTATAGGCGTCTGGCCCCCCGCGGCAAGAGCCCCACGGCAAAAGGACTTGACACGCCCCCTACGCCGCCTATACTGCCTGGCGCTGCGCGGGCGGCCGCGCGTAACGATCCACCCACGTTCATTCAGGAGGCTGTATCATGGCGTTCACCATCAGCGACGAGTGCATCTCGTGCGGGTCCTGTGAGGCCGAGTGCCCCAACGAGGCGATCTCCGAGGGCGACGATCTGTTCATCATCGACGCGAGCAAGTGCACCGAGTGCGTCGGCTTTTTCGACACCCAGCAGTGCCTGGACGTCTGCCCGGTAGAGGCCCCCATGGCCGATCCTGACAACGAGGAGACCGAGGAGGAGCTGCTGGCCAAGTTCCGTGCGCTCCACCCGGATAAGGAGCCTGCCTGAGACCTGTCGCGCCATACCACGAGGCCCCCGACGATGTCGGGGGCCTCGTGCTTTCTACGAACGATCACGCGGACGCAGCGCGGCGGATCGCGACGGTGCATTCGGGCGCAAGCGGATCGAACGCCAGGAAGGTGCCCTCCGCCGTGGGCCAGAACGTCCCCGAGGCCAGGTCCCGCTTGCGCTCCACCCGCTGGAGCGGGACGCCATTCACCGCGATCCCTGCTACGTCCGGCGCGTCCAGCCGCAGGGTGAGCCCCTCGGCCCGCACGGGCAACGCCAGCCGCAGCGAATCATCGGCGACGGAGAGCGACGCCATCTCCCGGGCGCAGGCATAGGTGGCGATCTCGGAGGTGCGGCGCCAGGCCGTCCGCTCGCCGTGGGGATCCCGCTGGCGCAGCCGCTCCACGACGGTACGCAGGGCGGCAAAGCCCTGCTGGTCGCCGGCGTGCAGCCCGTAGAAGCCCTGCCAGTGGCTGCACAGGATACAGGGGTCCCCCCGATCGATGACCCCCGCCAGCCGACCGCCGGCGAGGTCCTCCGTCAGGTAATAGTCGGCGTCCACGACGCCGTACCCCGTCCACGAGCCGGTGCGGTCGCCGGTGCAGGCCACCACCTCTCCGACGGCGGTGCCCGCCGCAGGGTCCTGCTCCCACACGTAGGTATCCACCGGCCCCTCTTCTGCCACGCGCTTGAAAAAGAAGGGCGTCGCGGCGCCGGTCGCCTCGCGGACGGCCTCCCCGGCCACCCGGGCGTAAAAGGCCATGGTGCGGCCGCCGAACCCGCCCGGCGACGTGACGCCCTGGGGTGTGAGGCCGACGTTATCCAGGATGCGGCAGGCGGTGGCGATGTAGCGGTGGACGAGATCCTCTCGGTCCACCGGGAGCGTCTCCCACTCGTACTGCTCCCAGATGCGCTCGGGCAGGGGCTCGCACGTCGCAGGATCCACGACGTAGGTGTGGGTGATCATCTCGGGGGTCAGGTCAAAGGCGGGGGCGATCACCTCGCGGCACATGGCCAGCCAGGAATCCTGCTGGGCCCGGGAAAAGAGGGGCAGCCCCTCGTCGATGCGGCCGAGCGCCGCCGGGCAGGGCACCACGCTGAACTTGCCCCGCACGCCCTGCGCCAGGCACCACTCGCCAAAGGCCCGGGTGAACCACTCCGGATGGACGACGGGCACGTCCTCCCAGCGTCGTTGCCCCCCGTCGGCGAGGTTCCGATCGCGCATGAAAAAGTAGTTCAGGTTTACCAGGAGCGTAGAGTCGTCGATGATGAGCGAGAGCGGCACGCGGTCCAGGGCGTGGCGGGTGATCTCGGCATGCATGGCGCCCCTCCGTGCGGTGCGCGGATTCAGCCTTCGCGGTAACGGCGCGCGTAGAGCTCCCGGTCATAGGCCTGCCGGCGCCCGGGGCAAACCTCTCGCGGGCAGAGGGAGCAGGAGACGAAATCCGTCTCGGTCTCGAACCGCACGCCGGAGACCGACTTGTTCGGTGACATCAGCATGCTGCTGCTCAGGCGCACCCCGATGGCGCCCTCGACGTCGCCCAGCAGTTGGAACAGCGGGCGCTGCTGCTGGATCGGCCAGTCGGCCAGGGATCCCGGGGCCATCGTCGACGTGCGGCGCAGCCCGTAGACCCGTTCCTGCTCCTTGCGCAGGGCGTTGCGTGCCTGCCGCAAGAAGGATTCCTTGATCGCCTCGGCCCAGAACTGCCAGAGGATGTCCTGCAGCCCGTGGGCCCACGCGTCGACCTCGACGCCGCAGGTGGCCACCTCGGCGAACAGCCGGTGCGAGTCCTCGAGGTTCACGCGCAGGATGCGACTGCTGAACGTCACGCCATCGACCACCACGTGGTCGTCGCCCCGGTCATCGATGTAGGCCAGCCGATAGCACGCCTTGGGGGCGGCCAGCGCCTGGGCCTCCCGGGCCAGCGTCACCAGGTCCTGGTAGTCGCCGGATCCCGGGATCACGTGCAGTCGTTCGGCAAGCGGGCCCACCTCGAGCGGCTCTGCCGGCCAGGTCAGTACATGCTGATCGTCCATCGTCCACCTATCTACCAATATGAGGGAATCCAAAACGCAAAACCGTCAGGGAGCCTGGCGCACGGCGACGGCCCCGATCATCCCCTCTCCGCCGTGGCAGCTCATCCCGGCGCCCAGCTCGGTGATGATGACGCTCTCCCGACGAAAGCCGGTGAGGGCCGCCAGCTCATCCGCCATTCGCTGGGCGACCTCGGGGATGCGCGTGTGCACGATCCCCAGGCTTTCCAGGGGCGCCAGTCGGACGGCCTCGTCGCGGATGCGCCGCAGGCCCTGCTTGTAGGACCGCGACACGCCGCTGAGCTTGAGCTCCCCGTCGGTCAGGGTGAGGAGGATCGTCAGGTTCAGCGCCCGCGCGACGCGATCGACGGCCGGCATCAGGCGGGCCGCCCTTCCGCCGCGGCGCAGGTACTCGAGCGTGCGCAGCTGAAAGGTCACGTGGCTGCGCTCGCGGATGGCGCGGGCCGCCTCGACGATGTCGCCGAGCCGGGCGCCCAGGCGGGCCATCTTGGCGGCCACGATGACCTGAAAGCCCATCACCAGCGACAACCCGAGCGAGTCGACCACCTGCACCCGGCCCGCGAACTTGGCCGCGGCCGTCTGCGCCGAGCTATAGGTGCCGCTGTGCCGGCTGGTGATGCAAAAGCACAGCACGTCGTTCCCCAGGTCGACGAGGCGCTGGTACGCCTGCTGGTACATGCCGACGGAGGGCTGTGAGGTCTTGAGCGCGCCGTTCTGCTCGAGCAGCTGCCAGAAGGTGTCGCGATCGAGCTCCGTCTCGTTGTACGCCTTGTCGCCGGCCACCACCACCAGCGGCACCACCGAGATGTCGAGATCCTCCAGCACCTCGGCCGGTAGGTCGGCCCCGCTATCGGTCACGATCTTGATGGGACGCATGCGACATCTCCATGTGTGGCGTGCCCCTCGGCGGGCGAGGGGACGGCGGCACCACGGCCGATCTGCTGCCGTGGCGACCCAAACGGGCTACGGCGCGCCTTCCAGGGTCTGTAGGTCCAAAGCGGCGCGCTCCCGGGCCGCCGTGGCCTGCAGGCGGATATCATCGATGCACAGCGGGCAGTCGGCCGCCCACACGGCGTTGTGCAGATCAATGGCATGATCCATGTAGCGGGTGATGCTCACCTTGACGGGCAGCGCACACTCGGCGGGCTCCAGGGCCAGGAACTCGGCGCGCAGGGCTTCCAGGCGGCCGATGGCGGCGCGCAGCTCCTCGCCGTCGGCAAGGGCGGCCTCCGCATCGATCTCCTGATAGCGGTCCAGCGCCTCCCGGGCCTGCACGGCGAACCCCGCCGCAATGATGGAGCAGTCATCCCCCGCACCCACCTCCGACGGAGGGGGCGAGGCGGGTCCCTCTGGCGCGCAAGCGCCCAGGAGGAGGGTCACGAGGAGCATCCATAACATCGCGCCGAGCCGCGCACTGCGGCCCCGGCGCGCCACGATCAGCGAGGACATGATGGTTTGCCGCCTTCCGCGTAGCAGCCTCACCGGTCACGGCCGGCACCCTGCTTCGGGCGGCCCAACCGATGCACAGAGTATACACGCCGCAACCGGATGGCGCCAAGACCGCGGCCGCGCACCCGGGAAGCACCGAGAAAAAGCGCGAGGGGCGCACCCGTTTGGGCTGGCCCCTCGCTCTCGCTCCAGGGCGCCGGCACTACTCGACCGTCACGGCCGGCGGGAAAGCAAAGTCATGGTAGCGTTCGCTGATCTGGGCTTGCTCTGCGTTGCCGTCGTGGACGATCACCCGGTAGCGCCACGACACCGTCTCCCCCTCGGGGATGGTGAGATCCGCCCGTTGCTCTGGATCCCCCGTATAGTCGTGGAGGCCAAAGGGGTTGGCGGTCATCAGGCCATAGTTGCGCACGTGCCAGTAGGTGGGATAGCGCGGGTTGTCGATGTGGTCGAGGAACGCCACCCCCACCCAGGCGCCGCCGACGGGGCCGGAATAGTCGCACCAGGGGGCCGGCTTGCCCCAGCACTCCTTTTCCAGGACGCCGCCAAAGCCGTTCACGAAGCGGCCGGCGCTCGGGTCGCCGGTGGCGTCCATGGAGCTCGCCACCCGCACCGACAGGAGGCCGCCCTCCTTGGTGTCGCCCAGCACCACCTGGCCCTGGGTGGCGTGGAGGGCGATCTCATAATCAAAGATCCGCAGGCGGGCCGGCGTGGTGTAGAACGTCATCCGGCGGGTCTCGGTCATGTTCGCGTTGCGCTCGGCGTCCGTCCAATCCAGCGCCTCGGTGAACCCGCCGGCCACCGGCCCGCTGTACTGGCGGCTGAACCCGCGGTGGATCTGGTAGCCGTGGCCCGACGACTCGCTCCAGTTGTCGACGCCGTTCACATCGCCCTGGGCGGTATAGATGCCCTTGTGGTGGGGATGGTCGGTCGTCTCGTTCAGGACGTCGGTCACCATCGGCCAGTTGCGGGTGACGCCGATGTTGCTGTGGGCGTACACCGGATAGAGGTACGGCCGCACCACGTCGGGCCCAAAGTTATAGTTCGTCACGTGGTCGCCGCCGACGTGGACCGCCAGGCGGCCGCTGCCCTCCTCGCGGACCTCGACGCCCGGGCCATGCAGCGCCGCACCGTCGGCGCGACGGAGCTCATAGGCGCGCGTCTGGTGGGCGGGCAGATCCGCCACGATCCACGCCAACGAGACGAGGCCGTCGCCCTCTCGCCAGGCCTGCACGGGCACCGGCGTATCGGTGGCCACGTCGCGCAGCATGAGGGCGTCGAGATCCACCCCCGCATCCAGGGACAGGCGCGTCGTCACCGGGCACCAGCGCCTCCGATGCCAGCCTGCACTCACAGTCAGGGTCGCCAGTTTCATTGTGCCCCCTTGTGTTCTTCTGCGGCCCGCAGGTTCACGATGCTTTCCTGCGCGATCCGCTCTATGGGATACGCGGTATCGAACGCCTCCACCGAGATCCAGCCCCGGTACCCGACGCGCCGCAACGCCGCCAGGATGGGGCCGAACGCGACGTCGCCCATCCCCGGCCCGAGCATGTTCGGATCGTTCGCGTGGACGTGGCGTACCAGCGGCGCCACGGAAGCGATCTGCCCGTCAATGGGCCGCCCGTCCGTGGCCATGGACCGCACGTCCACCATCATCTGAAAGCCGGGATGATCCACCTGCCGCACGAGGTGCGCGGCCTCATCGACGTTGGTGATAAAGCGGCAGGCCGGCCCCGGCAGCGCCTCAATGCAAAAGAACACGCCCCGGGCGGCGGCCCGCTCGCCGCAGCGGCGCATGGCCTCCGCCGTCCAGGCCCAGGCGTCGTCGTGCGAGACGCCGGGCGCCGGGTTGCGCTGCTCGGGCGAGCCGAGCACCAACGCGTCGCCCCCCAGGTCCGCACAGAGATCGATCTCCTCCAGCAGATAGCGGACGGTGCGCTCGCGCACCTCGGCGTCCGCATCGTTCAGCGCCAGGCCCTCGGTGTGCGCGAGGAGCCAGTGCAGCCCCGCGACGCGCAGGCCGGCGCCCTCGATGGCCCCGCGTATGGCCCGGCGGTCGTCGGCGGAGAGGTCGCTCACCCGAGCGGCCAGGGTGTAGGGCGCCAGCTCCAGGCCGCCGTAGCCCAGCCCGCCGGCGTAGGCCGCAATGCGGTCGAGGGGCCAGTCGGTGAACAGCTCGTTGCAGATGGCGTACTGCCAGGGCACTGCAGACAAGTGGGCCTCCTTGGTGGTGGGGTGTTGAAGCGATACTAGCCGAGCGACGAGCGCCATGTCAAGCGCTCACCGACGCCGAGGGTCGCGTGGTCATCTTGGCGCCCATCGCGCGCTTCAGATATACTCCGGCGAACAACCATAGATGGAGGTTTATCGTGCAGAGAACCGGGGTTCGGCAGGCCGCGGTGGTGTGGAGCCGCGAACTCGTGCTCCTCGCCGTGGCGGTGTTCATGCTCCGTTTTGGCGA
This sequence comes from Chloroflexota bacterium, assembly GCA_012513725.1. Classification (GTDB taxonomy): domain Bacteria; phylum Chloroflexota; class Anaerolineae; order UBA1429; family UBA1429; genus JAAZBQ01. Next base: position 552 of record JAAZBQ010000236.1, on the reverse strand, counting down.
GGGCATGACGGGAGGGGTACGGGCGAACTTTTTCGTCGATACGCTGGGCCTCACCGGAGGTCAGGTGCTATGGCTGGAGGGCGCCCGCGAGGTGCCCGGGCTCCTTTTGATCGTTATCGCCGCGTTCCTCACCCAACTCCCGCTGGCCAAGCGCGGCGGGTACGCTCTGTTGCTCATGGGCCTGGGGTTTATGGCCCACGCCCTGGTGCGATCGTACCTGGCGCTGATGCTGATCTCGGTGTTGGCCAGCCTCGGCAACCACATCTGGATGCCGTTGAGCCCGGCGCTGGGCCTCAGCCTGGCCACCCGCGAAACCTCCGGCCGGGTGCTGGGGCGCTTGGCGTCGGTGGGCGCGTTGGCCTCCATCGTCGGCATGGGCGCGCTGACGCTGGTATCGTGGCTGGCCAGCGATGTGCCCCTGGGCTCCTACTATGGCATCGGCGGCGGCCTGATGGTGGTCGCCGCGGTGGTGGTGCTGCGGATGCCCGACTCGGTGGGGGCCACCGAGCGGGAGCAGCCACGCATGCTGCTCAATGCCCGCTACTGGCTCTT
>JAAZBQ010000235.1 GCA_012513725.1 Chloroflexota bacterium | reverse complement strand
GCACCGCCCGGCCGGCCACATCCTGCACCACCTCATAGTCGCCGCGGTCCTCGAGGACCCGCTCCTCAAAGGCGGGATAGAAGGCGGCCTCGCACCAGCCCAGGCCGTCCAGGGCGTGGTGGCCGGGCGGGTCGTACGCAAAGACCTCGGCCAGGTCCGCGCCCTCCGGGAGGCCCTGCGCGCGCCAGGCGTCGAGGCTGTAGAAGCCGAACTCCCGCCGGAACAGCGGTTCCCCCGGCGTAATGGCATAGGCGTCTCGCAGCCTGCGCGCCTCGGGGAGCATGCGCTCCCGCGGCACAGGGGCGTGGATGCCGTCGGCGATGGGATGGGTCATAGGGGCTCCTGTATCGTGTGGCCCTCACCCCCCAACCCCCTCTCCCATCGGAATGGGAGAGGGGGAGTCAGGTGCTGGCACACATGGCTCTGCTGCTCTCGGAATAGGCGAGGGACAGCTAGGCAGCGGCCTGCGAGCGCCTCATGCACAGGACCGAGGACGAGTCAGGCCCTGTGGTAAGACGTGACGCTTACGCTTGAGTCAGAGAAGCGAAGCGGTCGTCGCCGCGCTCGCCTCTTCGCCCCCTCTCCCATTCCGATGGGAGAGGGGGTTGGGGGTGAGGGCGGCTTCCGTTACTTGACCTCGTCCCGATCCGGCAGCGACTCCCACTCGGGCACGTCCACCAGGAACACCTGGCCGTACCCCTGCGGGTCGGCCGTGTAGGCCACCTGGGTGCCCTCGGCGTTGAACGTCGGGTGCACGTGGACGCGCTGGGTGTGGAACGACCCGCGATGCCAGGCCAGCACCTTGGGCCCCTCGAACGCGCCCTCGTTCATCCGCCACAGGAGCATGTACGGGTTGTCCTTGCCGCCGTCGCCCACGATCAACCGCAGGCCGACGGAGTGAAAGTGCATCGAGCCGTACGGGAAGGGTGCCTCGATCTGGTTCGTGTTGTCGTAGCGGATCGAGCCGTACACCGGGCCCTCGGGCGTGCTGCCGTGGTAGCCGATGTGCTCGCCGTCGGGCATCCAGTACTCGTGGCCGATGGCCTCATCGGGCTCTTGCGGCCGGATCTGCCAGGTTGCGCCGGTGTAGATATCCAGCCCCCAGATCCGCTGCTCGACGAGGTTCCAGGGCCCCTCGTGGCAAAAGGTGATGATGTTCGGCATGTTGGGCGAGGTGTTCACGTGCCCGAGCCAATAGTCCTCCTCATAGATCACCTCCTCGCCCGAGCCATCCAGGGCGACCTTGAGTATCTTGGACGGTGGGCGGGCCTCCCACCACTCGCGAAAGCCGACATAGCCATGGCCCATGTCGGTGTAGATGCGGTCGGAGAGATCGGTCACCAGCGAAGTGCACACGTACTTGCCATCGGCCGTGACGTTGGTGCCGCCGCCGCCATAGCCCTCCGGCTTGACGTACAGGGTCCGCTCCTCGAGGGTCTCCAGGTTGATCGCCTTGAGCATCCGGCCCTGGGTGTAGATGGCTTCCGACTTGACCGGGTTCACGAACGGGCTGCCCCCCTCTCCCTCATCGGGGGCGATGTCGGTGAGTTGGGTCATCTCGCCGGAGCGCAGGTCGATCGAGAACAGGTTCGTGCGGTTCTCCCGCTGCGAGGTGAACAGCATCTTCTTGCCACCGTCGTACCAGCCGGGGTTGGTAAAGTAAAAGTGGCTGCTGTGCGCCATATAGTTGGTGAGCTGGTGCACCGTGGCCCCACTGATGGGGTCCTTGGTGGTCTGCCACTCTGAGGCCCACACGCTTCCCTTGCCTCTCGTTGCCATGTTCTGCTCCTCCTCTGCTATGGATACTCTATGAGACGGACGCGCGCTCTGGGAGCGCCTCCCATTCCGGTACGTCGGCCAGGAACACTTGCCCGTAGCCCTGGGGGTCCGCCGTGTACAGCACCTGGCGCCCGTCGGGCGAAAAGCGCGGGTGGATGTGCAGGTAGCCCGTCTGCAGCGAGCCCCGGTGCCAGGCCAGGACCTTGGGCCCTTCGAACTGCCCGTCGCGCATGCGCCACAGGAGGAGGTAGGGGTCCGTCCTGCTCCCGTCGCCCACGATGGTGTCCATCGAGAGGCTGTGAAAGTGCGTCGAGCCGTAGGCAAAGGGCGCCTCGACCTGCTCGGTGTTGTCGTAGCGGATGGCGCCATAGATGGGGCCGTTCGGCGTGCGGCCGTGGTAGCCGATGTGCACCCCATCCGCCATCCAGTACTCGTGGCCCACCGCCTCGTCGTCGCCCGTCGGGCGGATGGCCCACACGTCCCCCGTGGCGAGGTTCAGCCCCCAGATGCGGTTGTCCACCTTGTGCCAGGGCCCCTCGTGGCAAAAAGTCATGATGTCGGGCTGGGTGGGAGAGGTGTTCACGTGGCCCATAAAGTGGTCTTCTTCATAGGCCACCCGGTGCCCGCTGCCGTCCGTGGCGATCTGAACGATCATCGAGCGGGGGTGCGAGGCAAAGATCCGCTCGCGGATGTCCGCCACGGCAGGGCCCTTGCGCCCTTGCATGTAATCGGTCCAGCGCGGCATGTCGTCGCCGATCTCGTCGCGCCAGCGGACGGTGGGGTCCTCGACGTGGTAGGTGACGACGTACTTGCCGTCGGCGGTGGCGTTCGTGGCGCCCTGAAAGAACCCCTCCGGGCGCACGTGGAGGGTGCGCTCCTCCAGGGTGTGCAGGTCGATGGCCATCAGCGCGTCGCCGACGTAATAGTACGCCTCGTCGCGGACGGGGTTTACGCTCACCTTGCGGCCAAAGGCCTGGCAGCGGCGGTCGAGGTCGGTCAGCTGGGTGATCTCGCCGCTCTCCAGATGCACGCTGTAGAGGTTCGTGGTGTCCAGGCGGTCGGAGGTGAACAGGAGCCGGCGGGCGCCATCGTACCAGCCCGACTCGGTGAAATACGGGTGGTGGCTGTGCGCGTACCAGTCGGTGAGCTGGGTGATCCGTGCTCCGCTGACGGGGTCGGTGAACGTCTTCCGTTCAGCCGCCCACACGCTGCCCTTGCCTCGTGCGCCCATGACACGCTCCTTTAGGTATGTCGATATCGAGGGAGTTTGCCCCGCCCCAGGGGGCGATGGATCATTCCCAGACGAACTTGTAGACCTGGCTATCAGCACTCAGGGGCTGGGGCTCGGCGCCCTCGGGCCGTGCCACCACCAACACCTTCCACCAGTACGTGGCGGGCTTGCCGCTCCCGGCGTGCAGCCCCTTGGGCACGCGCCACGAGGTGCCGCGTGTCCAGATGGAGATATCCTGCCCGCCCGTGTTGGGCTCCCAGATGCGCAACTGGTACCACTCGTCGTCGGCCAGGATGCCGCTGGACGTCCAGGAGAGGAGGATGGCCGCCTCCTCGCCGGCGAACGTGCTGTCGCTGACGGGGCCCAGCAGGTTGGGCCGCGGTAAGGCCCCCGGCCGGCTCGCGACGGTGGTGGTGGGCTTGGGCGTCATGGTGACCGAGGTCATGTTCCGCAGGCTGTCTACCAACGCCATGGAGGCCGGCGTCGGCGTGGCGCTGGGCGCGGGCGTCGCGGTGGGCTCGGCGACGGAGCCCGGGATGATCAACCGCTGCCCGATGGCGAGCAGGCTGTTCACGCTGATGTTGTTCGCGTCGGCCAACTCCTGGGCGGTGAGGCCATAGCGGATGGCGATAGCCCCCAGCACCTCGCCCGACGCGACGGTGTGCTCGGCGGGCACGGGCGTCGGCGCCGGCGCCTCGGCCGCGCCGCTCTCCTGATTGCCCCCTCCGGATCCGGCCTGGGGGATGATCAGCTCCTGGCCGATCGACAGGATGTCGTCGACCGAGATGCCGTTCGCCTCGGCGATCTCTTGCTGCGAGAGCCCGTACTCCAGGGCGATGACGCCCAGGTGCTCGCCGGCGGCCACCGTGTGCACCAGGTCGCCCCGGGTGGGTTCGGGCGTCGCCGTGGGTTCGGGCGTCGCGGTGGCCTGGGGGCCCTCGGTGGGCTCCGGCGTCGCCGTGGCGGCCTCGGTCGGCTCCTCACCGCCCGCTTCTTCACCGCCCGGCGCCTCGCCGGCCGGTTCCTCACCGGCCTCCTCGGCACTGCCGCCGCTCGTGGGGATGCGCAGCTCCTGCCCGAGGCCCAGGATGTCGTGCTCCGTCAGGCCGTTGGCCTGCAGGAGCGCGTCGGTGGTGATCCCGTACTCGGCCGCGATCCCCGAGACCGTGTCGCCGCGCACCACAGTGTAAGAGATGTACATCGGCGTGGCCGTCGCAGTGGCCGTGGCCGTCGCGGTGGGCGTGGCAGTCGCCGTCGCGGTGGGCGTCGGCGTGCGCGTCAGGGTGGGGGTGGGGATGTTCTCGTACTGGGCGCGCAGGTCGTCATGCCCGCCGGCCTCGAGGTCCTCCCAGGGCCGCGTCAGCCAGGCGGAGCCCACCACGAGCACGAGGGCCAGCGAGACGGCCAGGTAGGTCCAGCGCCGGGCCGCCACGGCAGGGTTCTCCGCCGGGCCCTCGGCGCCGCACACCGGGCAGCGGTTGTCAAACATGCGGGCGCCGCAGAACATGCAGGTCTCGCCGTCTTCCTCGGTGGGGAGCACGCTGCTGCAGCTCGGGCAAATGGTCGCGCCGCTGCCGACGGCCGTGCCGCATACCGGGCACGCGCGGGGTTCGTTCGTTGGGTCAGCCATCATCATGCGCCGATGTTACACGAGCGAATCATGGACGTCTAGTCTCCCGCCAGGCCCAACTCGGCCGCCACCGGCTTGAGGGCCTCGATGACGAACGCAATGTGCTCGCTGAGGTCCACGCCCATCTCGGAAACGCCGAGTTCGATGTCCTCGCGGTTCACGCCGCGGGCAAAGGCCTTGTCCTTCCACTTTTTGCGCACGCTCTTGACCTTTAGCGACCCGATGTCCTTATCCGGCCGCACCAGGACGCACGCGCTGATCAGGCCCGTCAGTTCGTCGACGGCAAAGAGGGTCTTGGCCATCGGCGTCTCCCGCGGCACGTTCAGGTAGGTGGCGTGCCCCTTGACGGCCTCGATCACCTCGGTCGGGTAGCCGCGTTCCTCGAGGATGGCCACCCCGGCCAGGGGGTGCTCCTCGGGGGTGGGGTGCTGCTCATAGTCCATGTCGTGGACCAGTCCCGTCACCGCCCACAGCTCCTCGTCCTCGCCGAGCTCGCGGGCATAGGCGCGCATGGCCGCTTCCACCGCCAGGGCGTGTTTGATGAGGCTGGGGTTCTTGGTGTACTCGTTTAGCAGTTGCCAGGCGTCTTCTCGTGTAGGTGTCAATGGTCTACTCCCTGTCTTGTGTGGAGCGGAATGCTTCCAGGGCGCGGCGCTGCGCGTCCAGGAGGCCTGTGATGCCCCGGCGGGCCAGCGCCAGGAACTCGGCGAGGTGGTCCTCGGAGAACGGCGCGCCCTCGGCGGTGCCTTGCACCTCGATATAGTGGCCGGCGGCGTTCATCACCACGTTCATGTCCACCTCGGCCCGCGAGTCCTCGGCGTAGGCGAGGTCCAGGAGCGGTTCGCCATCCACCAGCCCCACGCTGACGGCGGCCACCGGCTCCGAGAACACTGCCCGCGGCACCTCGCCGGCGCGGACTAACCCCTCCAGGGCCAGCGCCAGCGCCACGTACCCGCCGGTGACTGCGGCGGTGCGCGTGCCGCCATCGGCCTGCAGGACGTCGCAGTCCACGGTGATCATCCGCTCGCCCAGGGCCTCGAGGTGTACCGAGGCGCGGAGGGCGCGGCCGATGAGACGCTGGATCTCCTGGGTGCGCCCCGAGAGACCCGAGCGCTCGCGGGGGTGCCGCGTGTCGGTGGCCCGGGGCAGCATGGCGTATTCGCCCGTCACCCAGCCGCGGCCCTGGCCCACCAGCCACGCCG
>JAAZBQ010000234.1 GCA_012513725.1 Chloroflexota bacterium | reverse complement strand
CTCGGGCCCCATGGCCTGCTGGCGGAGGCCGAGGGTATCCATGACGTCCATCAGGACGGCCGAATAGCAGCGGGCGAGTTGCTCGTGATAGGGGGCGTAGCGCATGGCGGCTCCTCGTACGGTGGGGGCGGGCGGCGCGGCGAGCGCATGATGGGCGGACCGGGCGAGGGTGTCAAGCGGTGCTCAGCGGCGGATCCTCGGCAGCGTGTCGGCCGAGTCATGATCCCATACACACACCTTTATGTGTCATCATCATCAAGAAGAGCGCGTCCACTGGGTCCTCTTCACATACATCCATATATATATCATCATGGTTAAGGAGGGTGAGCCAGCAGGGCGTTCTTGATGATGATGACATCTATGGGGCATCAATGCCCGGTCAACTCAGCTCCAGGCTAAAGCGCAGGGCGTCGTTCACGTCGCGCATGCGCTCGTCGGAGACGCGGCCGATGGGGCGGACCCGGTCCTCGCCGCGCGGGGGGCGCAGGCGCGAGGCGGGGCCGGCCTGCTGGATGGTGGCGAGCTGGCCGCAGTTGATTAGGCTGACCTCGGGCAGCCCCGACTCCTCGGGTGACACGATGACAGTAAAGGGGTAGGGACGCGGCGGGAGCGTCCGGGTGATGGCAGCCACGATCGTGGTGGGGCTGTAGCGGTTGCCAACGTCGTTCTGCACGACGACCGCGGGACGCAAGCCTCCCTGCTCGCTGCCCTTCACTGGGTCAAACGCCACCCAGTAGATGTCGCCACGCCTAACGCTCATCGTCGATCGCCTCAGAGATGGTCGACGCAGTGGCCTCGGCGTAGGCAGCCGCCTCCTCGGCAAAGAATCGATAGCCCTCCGCAGCCAGAGCCTCTCGCTCTGCAGCCTGACGCTCGGCCAAGGCCAGTGTGATGACCTCACTGCGACTCGTGCGCATCCGCTCCGCCTGCTCGTCTGCATAGTCCACGAGATCAGCGGGAAGAGAGATGGTTACTTTGCGCGTCCTGACGACACGATCGGACATCACATCCTCCTTACCAGCAGTACGACTCATGATACCACATGCTGGTAGTACCCACAAGCATATCTCATCGGGGACCCACCGGTGGTGCCGGTAGGGCTATCACTGCGCCTCGCTAAGCGGCCCGCCGAGAGCGCCGAGCGGCCGCGCGCCCAACGCCAGGAGATGGGCGTTCTCGGCGAGATCGAGGGTGTACACCGGCTTGCCCCACTTGAGCGCTTCGTGCACCAGCGATTCCGTGTAGCTCTCCGGCTGGGCATGGACGACGAACAGCACCGAGGACAGCGCGACGAGCACGCGGTTGCGCTGGAACGCCGACCGGCGAGTGAGGCGGCGTGGCGCCTCAGCGAACGGCGCCGCGAGGAGCAGCCGACCGGCAGCGAACGCCGGACGCCAGGCCGGCGCCACGCGGGGCGGACGCTGCCCGGGCGAGCGGAGGATGAGCATGGGCTGTGTGCCGCGCAGGAGAAAGCGCAAGCACTCCTTTTCCATCGGCGCGTCGAACCCGCCTGCCACCGGTACCCCGGCGTCACGGAGGGCGACG
>JAAZBQ010000233.1 GCA_012513725.1 Chloroflexota bacterium | reverse complement strand
TGACCAATCGCTGGGGCTATGTGCGGGCGCCCCGCCCCGAGGCGACGATGGTGGCCCTCGAGGCGGTCTTGCCCCAGCGCTACTGGCTGGACATCAACCGCCTCCTGGTGCCCTTTGGCAAGCACATTTGCACCGGCCGCCTGCCCCGCTGCTCCACATGCCCGGTCCTGGACATGTGCCAGCAAGTCGGCGTGACCTCGCACCGCTAATCTACCACGGATGCCACGGATAGACGGATGGAACGGATAAAGAGTCAATGGGGATCAACCTTTGGCATATCAGGGCTAAAAGATCATATCCATCTCTCTTTATCCGTTTAATCCGTACATCGGTGTAATCTGTGGTAGATTCTGACCCCTCCCACTAGAAGAGCGGCAGCAGGCAGACGGGCATCGACACCTCGAGGCTGTGGCCCGTCGGCTCTAGGAGCCCGCTCTCCACGTCCACCCGGTACGACACCACGTTGTTGCCCTTTTGGTTGGCCGCCAGGAGCCACGTCCCGTCGGGCGACAGGTAAAAGTTGCGCGGGAACGAGCCCTGGGTGGACTCCCACCCGATCGGCTCCACCATGCCGGTCGCCTCGTCCACCCGCAGGATGACGATCGAGTCGTGCCCGCGGTTGGACCCGTACACGTAGCGGCCCGAGGGCGCCACGTGGACGTCCGCGCAGTAGGAGGTCTCCGTGTACCCCTCCGGCAGGGTCGAGACGGTGCCGATCTCCGTGAGGAGGCCCAGGTCGGGGTCGTAGGTGAACGCCGTCATCGTGTTGCCGAGCTCGTTGATCACATACGCCCAGCGGCCGTTCGGGTGAAAGGCCACGTGGCGGGGGCCGGACCCCGGCGCCAGCCGCACCGACTGCGTGGTAGCGGGCAGCAACCGGCCGGCCTCCGTATCCAGGCGGTAGACCATCACCCGATCGGCGCCGAGGTCGCAGGAGAGGATGAACTGCCCGCCGGGATCGGGCACGATGCAGTGGGCGTGGGGGCCGTCCTGCCGCTGAGGATCGGCGCCCGAGCCCTGGTGCTGGACCACGTCGCTCGCCTCGCCGAGCGCACCGCCCCCCTGGATGGGCAGCGCGGCGACGGTCCCCGAGGAATAGTTGGCCACCAGCACATAGCGCCCGCTACCGTCGACCGATACATAGCACGCCGAGGTGCCGTGGCTCGACTGCTCGTTCAGGAGGGTGAGGGCTCCCCCCTCCCCGATGGCATAGGCGCTGACGGCGCCGCTCCGTTCGCCCTGGGCGTCCCCCACCTCGTTTGCCGCGTAGAGGTAAGGCCGATCCGGGTGCAGGCAGAGGTAGGTGGGGTTCGCCGTGCGGGCCATGGGGCGCAGGTCGCCTAGCGCTCCCGTGGCCGGATCAAAGTCGCAGGCATAGATCCCCTCGCTCCCCTCCGACGTGTACGTGCCGATGTAGACGAGCATCTCCCCCTCGCTTCTCGCGGGCGCCGCCCGCGTAGGCTGCCGGTGCCACCGTGAGGATGGTACCCCACGCGAGGCCGGGGTTCAAGGCCCGGTGTGCGCCCCGTTTTGACTCTCTTCCCCGCCGGGGGTACAGTCCCTCCATGCGGAACGCCCGGCGTACGGACGGGAGAGCGCGATGGACGGCGATAGGTGCGATGGCGTGATGTATGACCGGTGGATAGCGGCCCTGCGCGAGACCAAGAGCGCCCACACGGACATCAAGGTCCGGCGCGATGGCCATTTCGATTCCGACGACCACGGCTACATCCCCTGGGATGAGCCGGTGCCCTTTCAGGTCGAGCCCAATCATCCGGACGGCGGCGCCTATGGCTTTCGCGCCGTGGGCCGCAACGTTCGCCGGTGGCTCGCCGTGCATCCGCTGTACATCCATCCCTGTTCGTCGCTGGCCGGCGCCTGGATCGGCAAGCGCATCCCGGGGATGGGCGGGTGGCGGCCGGAGGACCGGCCGACCCACCTGTATCCCCTCCACGCTCGCTACAGCATCTACCACCACGGCATTGGGGCGCCCAACCACCTGAGCCCCGACATGACCATCGGCCTGGACCTCGGCTGGGGCGGGCTCCTCGAGAGACTGCGTCGCTATCGGGCCCGCAACCGGCCCGCCGACCCCGCGCTTTACGACGGTGAGGAGGACCTGGTCCTCGGCGTGCAGGACTGGATCGCGCGCCACGCCGACCTGGCCCGCAAGAAGGCGGCCGAGGAGGCCGATCTCGCCGTCCGGGAG
>JAAZBQ010000232.1 GCA_012513725.1 Chloroflexota bacterium | reverse complement strand
TCAAAGGGCACGCCGGGCTCGAAATCGTTCAGCACCTGCGGCTCCAGGACATAGATGCCGGTGTTCACCGTATCGGAGATCACCTCGCCCCAGGAGGGCTTTTCCTGAAACTGCTGGATGCGCCCGTCGTCGTCGACGATGATGACGCCGTACTCCAGGGGGTTCGCCACGCGGTAGAGGGTGATCGTCGCGGCGGCCTGTTTCTGCCGGTGAAAGGCGATCACCGCGCTGAGGTCGATGTCGGTGACGGCGTCGCCGCTGATGACCAGGAACGTGTCGTCGAGGAACTCTTGCGCCTGCTTGACGCTGCCCGCGGTGCCCAGCGGGCTCTCCTCGATGGAGTAGGAGATGTGCATGCCCAGGCTCTGACCATCGCCGAAATAGTCCTGGACGTCCTCGGCCATGTACTGCAGGGTGATCACCACGTCGACGATCCCGTGGCGCTTGAGGAGGTCCAGGATGTGGCCGATGACCGGCTTGTTCACGATGGGGACCATCGGCTTGGGGCGGTTGAGGGTAAGCGGGCGCAGGCGCGTGCCGGACCCACCTGCCATTACGACTGCTTTCATCGTCTCGTTCCTCCAGGCCTATCATGCTGGGATGACTTGGCGCGGCAAGGAGTGGATCGGGCAGTATAATCCCGGAGCGGCGAACGGCCAGCGGGAGCATGTAGCGGCGGGCGATGGCGAAATGCCGCCGGGTGGCTGGAATACCCGCGTAGCGCCGCCGACGGCAGGGGTCGACAGGCGGCCGGGCCGTGGGCCCACTCCCTCGCCGGCGGCCGGACGCACGCCGCGCCACTGGAGAGCGCTCGGCCGCGAGGCTTGCGGGGTGGCTCGGCCGCATTATACTCCCAACACGCGCGGCATTGCCAGCGCTCCGGGGTGCAGAACGACCCACCCGCCATCAGGCCGCGGGGTAGACGAGAGCAGACGCTGAGGAGAGGACCCATGCGCACCATCGACCTGGCACTGATCGGTTGCGGCCGCTACGGCAGCCACTACATCCCCGCCATCCAGGGGACGGCCGGCGCCCGCCTGGCCGCGGTGTGCGACGCGGATCCGGCGGCGGCCGCTGCGGCGGCCGAGCGCTCCGGGGCGCCGGCCTATTCCGATTGGCGCAAGGTCCTCGACCTGCCGGGCCTTGGCGGAGTGGTGATCGCCACGCCGAACCACCTCCACGCGCCGATCACCCGGGCGGCGGCGGAGCGCGGCCTGCACGTGTTCTGTGAAAAGCCCCTGGCCACCACCCTGGAGGATGCCCAGGCCTCGGTGGAGGCCTGCCGGGCTGCGGACGTCGTGCTGGGGGTGGGGCTCTCGTCCCGCTACGAGCCGTCCTTCCAGGAGGCCCGGCGGATGCTGGCCGAGGGCGTTCTGGGCAAGGCGGAGATGATCACCAGCGTCTACCACTATACCCTGGGACCCGCTGCGCCGGGGCGCACCTGGCACAACGACCCCGCCATGCTCGGCGGCGGCGCGCTCACCCAGATGGGCATCCACAGCACTGACCGGGTCTGCTGGTTCGCCGACGCCGCGCCGGTGCAGGTCTACGGCCGCGTCGCCAAGGGCAGCGCACGCTGGGCCGACAACCTGGCCCTGGTTACCGTGGCCTTTTCCAACGGGCTGAGCGGCCAGATCGAGGTCGCCGGCGTGGCCAGTGCGC
>JAAZBQ010000231.1 GCA_012513725.1 Chloroflexota bacterium | reverse complement strand
GGGAAGCCGGTCTTGAGCTGCAGGGCGGTGCGGAAGGCCTCGGCGCCCGCAGAGGGGTTCCCCAGGGCCACCAGCGCCATGCCCCGTCAGTAGTGCAGTTCCTCGAGGTGCGTCGTCACCCGCAGGGTGGCGTCGGCCAGGGCCACCACCTCGTCGTACCGGCCAACGTGATAGTAAGCAGCAAAGGGGCTGAACTGATACCAGAGCATCCGCCAGGGCAGGCCGAGTTGCCGCGCCCGGTCATAGGCGCCGGCCGCCTCCTCGTGCTGCTCGAGGGCCACCAGGTTGGTGCCCAGATTGAACCAGGCAAAGGGGTCCTCGGGCTGCTGCTCCACGGTGGCGCGGGCCGCCGCCAGAGCGCGCTCCCACATGGCGCGATCATCCATGTCCTCACCCAGGATGGCGCGCACCGCCTCGGCGGTGTCGTCGTTGTAGATCACCGTGTAGGTGTTGTTGAACACCCGCCACCACTCGGCCAACTGCGTGTACGACATGCGCACGCCGCTGTACGGCGCGTTCCGATCGCCGACCGTGGCGGCCAGCGAGTCGTACATGATCCACTCCTGGGTGGCGTCGTCATAGCCGACGAGCAGTCGGTAGTGGCCCATGCCGTCGCCGGGGTCATCCTCGTGCCAGGTGGAGACCATTACGGGCACGCCGTTGGAGATGAGCAAGCGCAGCATCTCGGGGGTCCCGTTGGCCCGCACGAGGGCGTGCAGCCCCTCGCTCCTGGCGACCTCCGCCATCTCCTCGGCGCCGGCGTGCTTGTCCTCGGGGTTGGGACGCACCACCAGGCGAATGTCCTCCTGGTCCAGGGCGCTGCCATAGTAGGAGAGGTACATGGCCAGGGTGGCCGGCCCGCAGTTGTTCCACGTCTGCCAGGCGTGCCGCAGGCCGGTCAGCTGCACGCTCGGTGCCGCCGGCGCATAGGACGGGGCGGGGGCGGCGGTCGGCTCCAGGGTCGGCGCCACAGTGGGCGCCGCGGTCGGGGCCGCCGGCGACGATGGCGGATCGGTGGGAGCGGGCATGGACGGCGCAGCCGTGGCCGCGGCGACCGCCGTGGGAGACGGCCCCGTCGCCGTGGGCAGCGGGGTGGGGACAAAGGCGTTCTGGGGGCGCTGGTGGCTGATCTCCGCGCGCACCCGCATCAGCAGCCCGTTGGGGCCGCCATAGCGCATGCTCCCCAGGGCGAACAGGATACCAAAGCCTGCGATAAAACCGAGACCCAACAACACCAAAGCCCGTTTCATCACGATGCTCCTCATACGACCGCGGAGGCTCTGGACGGGGGTGGTGTGATGGGGGCCGGGGATGGCAGTGCCGAACGTCCGCGGAGCAGGTCACCTTCTACGTCATGTTCAGGTACTGCCGGAATGCCGCAAGGACTTTTATTCTAGCGGGCCCCATAACAAGCGTCAAATGCGCCGGCCGCGCGCGGATCGATTCAGCATCCAAAGAACGCACGGGGAGGCAGAAGGATCCTCCTGCCTCCCCGTGTGCAGATGCGGGCGATGGGCCGCCGGCTGTGGGCCGCCCGTTACCAGGCGTAGGCCATGGGCGCCTCACCGCCGGGGCCGGGAAAGATCTCGTCCAGC
>JAAZBQ010000230.1 GCA_012513725.1 Chloroflexota bacterium | reverse complement strand
TTTGGGCGGCGTTTGCCGCGGTGCTCTGCCAGTGTGGCCTGGGCTGTGGGGCGGAGCGCTGCCTGGGCGACGTCCTTCAGGTGACCTATGCGTGCGAGTCGGGCCCGATCCTGCCCGAACTCCAGTGTTACGAGGAGACCGTCATCAGCGCCGAGCAAGTGGTGTTCACTCGCACCGGCAAGTACGCGGAGACGGAGGTGAACCAGGGGACCTGGACGTTCCCGGCGGACGCGGAGCGGGTGGCGGCGCTGTTTGGGGATCTCGCAGGCGTAGACTGCGCCGGGATCCGTCGCATCGAGCCGGAGGATGCCCCCGACGGCGGCGAAACCACGCACTATGCGGTGTCATACGGGCGCCGGGGCCGGACCCTGACGCTGCGCTACGACCCGGGCGTGACGTACACCGACGGGGACCTCGTCGTCGAGCCGATAGCATCTTTCCTCAGCGATCTGGTCCTGCCTGACGATGCGGCGCCCCGCTACGTGCAGAGCGCCCCCTGACTACCCCTCTCCCTATCCCTCCTGCGCCCCGGATGCAGTGCAGATCGCGACGGCGGCCCGGCGCCCCTCGGCGATCGCCTGCGCGGGGGTCAGGTCGGCGGACGCGGCCAGCGCGCTGCTCCACCGCTCCGCCAGAGGCCAGCGGTCCGCCCACGCGTCGGAGGCGATGTAGGCCGCTCGATAGACTTGATGCGCCGCAGCGGCGTCCCAATCGGCGGGGCGCTGACCGCCCACGTACCGCACCCCCGTTCGCAGGATCGCTTCCAGTCCCTCGCCCACATCACCCAGTCCCTCGATAGGGTTCGCCGGCTCGTCCAGCACGTCGACGCCCCAGCCGGCCAGCCGCGCATAGTAGGTGCACGTCCACCCCGCGAGGGAGCCGCCCAGCACCACGAGGCGCCACCCTGTCCGCTCCGCCTCGGGCTGTGGCCAACCCGCCTCCCCGGCGCTACGCTCGGCCCAGCGCACCAGGTCGGCGATGCGCACCGGTCGCCCGGCGAACGAGCGCCGATAGCAGCAGCGCTCGCAGAGGTCCTCTGCCGGACAGGCCATGCCACACAGCGCCCCAAAGGGGGTTCGCAGGTGTAGCTCGCGGGCAGCGCCCAGGTCATTGCCCGCCTCCATGCGGCGCAGGATGCCGGGAATGTCGACCCCGGCCGGGCAATGCCGCACGCAGGCAGGATCCTCGCACCCCTGGCATTGGGCGGCGGCCAGCCAGGCGTTCTCCGGCGTGAGGGGGTCCTCCGCGCCAATGGTCGGTCGTTGATACGGGATGTCGACGAAGCGGATGTGATCCGCGGGGAACTCGCGGGCATCGTACCCCTTCCGGTGCAGGTCGGAGAGCACCCGGTTCGCCGCCCCCACCCCCGAGACCACGGTCGCCGGGGCGCCCGTGGCCATCACGGTGGAGTCGCCGCACACGTACAGGTTTTCCCACTCGCTGCGGGCGTGGAGGCGTTTGAGCATCTCCTGCCCGATGGCGTTCTTGGGCCCACCCACCGCGCCGTCGTTCTTGAGAAGATAGCGCTCGATGGTGGTGGGGGTGCCCACCATCATCCCCTCGATATGGCGGCAAAAGCCGGGTATGTGCTTCTCGATCTGGTCCAACATGGCCTGCGCCGCGGCCTTCTTGTGCTCGCCATAAGCCGCCGAGCGATAGGCCGCCGTGTCCGGAGCGGGCCACTGATCGAGGTTGGGGGCGATGGCGGTGATGACCAGCTTGCCCGGAGGGCACAGCGTCCCATCGACCAGCGCGTTCACGTACAGCGTCAGGTCGCTGCTATCGATGACCTTGCGGTCCTCGATGAACACCTCCCAGGGCAGCACGCCCTCCGGCAGCGCCGCGCGATCGACGAGCAGGTAGAGCGTCATGCTGGGGAACGTGGGCACCAGGCCCTGAGCCCAAGCCAGCCGCTCGGGGCGGATGTGCTCCGGGCGCACCAGTTTGCCGTAGAGGTTCCAGACCGTGGTGTTGGCCACCACCTGTTCGGCCAGGATCTCGGTCCCGTCCTCGAGGCGGACGCCGTAGGCCCGGCCATCGCGGATCAGGATCTCGTCGACGAGGGTGCGGTACAGCGCCTGCCCGCCCAGGCGCTCGAACGCCTTCTCGATCTTGTTGGGCAACATCTGGGCGCCGCCTGCCGGATAGTATACGCCGCCGATGTGGTTATCGAGGAACATCGTGGCGGCCAGCACGGCGGGCGCCTCGTCTGCCGTGCAGTAGCAGTACGCCGAGCAGAGCTTGTCAAAGAAGGTGATGATCGGCTCGGTAGAGAAGTAGCGATCCAGGAGCGTGCGTACGCTGGTGGTGAGTAGGCGCTGCATCCTGAGCATCTGGAGCGGCCCGCTGGCGAGCCGGCGAATCATCTGGCACGGCGAGAACTCGGACGGCGGAACGATCACCTCGTTCTTGAGCACGATCTGCTCGTACATCCCGTACAGGTCGCGGTAAAAGGCCCGTAGGCCCTCTTTCTCTTCCGGGAACAGGCGGTCCAGTTCTTGCAGAAAGCGCTCCACATCGGGCCAGAAGGTGATGGGCTCACCCTCAAAGGTCATTCGCGCCAGCGTGGGGTGCGCGATGACGTCGATGGGTTCCTCCAACTCGTTCATGAGAAAGCGGAAGGGCCGAAAGCCCCGCCTCCCAAAGCCGTAGAGCATGGCGGTGCCCACATCGTAGGTGACGCCCCCTCGCCGAAATGAGGTGCAAGAACCGCCGGGCCGAGTCTGGCGGTCGATCATCAGCACCGTCAGGCCACGCTTGGCCAGGAGGCTGGCGGCCGTCATGCCGCCGAGGCCGGCCCCAACCACGATAACGTCGTACCGCTCGCGGAGCACCGTCTCGTCGATCAGCCGCATCGCACTACCTCTCCTCAGACTCGTGGCGTAGCACGGCCTCGGCGGCCAGCTTGCCGGTGAGCACTGCCGTAGGCGCCCCTCCGGGCGAAAAGGCCCACTGACCCGCCACGAACAGCCGGGGGACGGGGGTCCGGATGCTGGAACGCATCTGCAGAGCGTTCCCGCGGGACAACGTGCGCTCGCGTCGGTACGACCAACCCATGATCGCCCCCTCGGTGCTCGAGGTCAGCCGGGCGATAGTGCCAGGGGTTGCGGCGAACGACAGCACCACATGCTCGGAGATGCCGGGGAACGACTGCTCCAGGTTGGCCATCATATCCCGCGTGCAGCGCTCCTTTAGCGCTGCATAGTCGACGGGCGCCCCCTCCCAGCCCTCGCCATACTCCCAGGAAGCCATGGCGCTGGCGACGAGGCCCGTCATGCCGGGCGGCGCTAGGTCGGGCTGCTGGAGGCAGGGGACCGATACCTCCAGTGGCACATGGCGAAAGTAGTCGTTGCGGTGGCGTCGATCGTCCTCGCCTATGCCCTCCAGATCGGGGATCAGGAACGTGTGCCCGTACTCCTGCAGCCCGAGGCGTTCGGCGGGCAGATCGAGGCCAAGGAAAAGGTTGAACACCGAATGCGACACCTCGGCGCCTCGGAGGCGCCGCTCGAACCGGGCGTCCAGCGTGCCGGGCGGCAAGAGCCCTACGAGCGCTTGGCGAAGATCGCACGCAGCCACAATGTGACCGGCGCGGATCTCCTCTCCGCTCGCGAGCTGCACGCCGCACGCCTGCGCGCCCTGAAGCACGATGCGTTCCACCCGCGTGTTCAGGCGCACCGCACCGCCCCACTCGCGCACCGCATCCGCCAGGACCCGCGGGATGGTCCCTATGCCGCCCCGGGGGTAATAGTAGTCCAGGAACATGCGCAGGTACCCGAGGCCGAAAAAGACGCTGGTGCCATCGGGGAACAGGCCGGCCAACAGGTTCACCAGTCGCGGATCCTGAAGAATCCATTCCAGGTAGGCACGGTACTCGCGGCGCATGAGCGCCAGCGCCCGCGGCACGCGAAAGAGAACGGCCCGATGCGCGCGCAACCACTCGGCCTGCGCGCTGCGTCCAGAGCCGGCAGGGGCGAAGAAGGGAATCGGGAAAGCCAGGAGAGCGTCGAGCAGATAGAACACGTCGGTTGCGTCGCGGAGGACGCGCTGCAGGCCCTCCCGATCCGCGGGAAACAGGTCCCCGAGGGAGGAAAAGTAGGCCTCAACATCGGGCAGACCGCACATGGGATGGAGCGTGCGGCAGAGCATCAGGGCCACCGGGCTGGGTTCGAGGCCCACGCGATCGAGGAGGCCGAGCTGCGACAGCATCGGCAGCACCACCGCGCTGCTCTCGATCGCCTTGACGCCGCCGTCGAACAGGTATCCCTCGCGCCAGAAGGAGTTGAACAGGCCGCCGGCCTGCGCGGCTTGCTCGCA
>JAAZBQ010000229.1 GCA_012513725.1 Chloroflexota bacterium | reverse complement strand
GGTGAAAAGGCATCTGGACGGTGTCATCGGTGCTCCGGTGGTGGGATGACGACGGGGTCGGTGAGCCGGCCCATTATGGGGACGGGGAGGCGTCTTGTCAAAGCGGCCCCTTGTACGACCGCAGGCCAGCCTGCGAGCATCCGGCGCAGAGCGTGGCGATGCGCTTTGACAGGCCGGTCACCCGAGTCTATACTTGTTTTTTGGCCTATTACGTGCACGTTCCGCAAAGGCATCGTTCGCCCCGCGGCGTATGCCAGCGTAGCGACGTGTGCCAGCGTAGCGACGTGTGCCAGCGTAGCGACGTGTACCAGCGTAGCGACGTGTACCAGCGCATAGAGGATTACCCGAACACGATGAACGACAGATACCTGGGCGCCCTGGACTACTATACGATCACCGGTCGCCTGGCCGAACACACCTCCTTTTCGGCCAGCCGCGAGCTGGCGGAGCGCCTGCGTCCCTCGGAGGACCCGGAGACGGTGCAGGAGCAGATCCAGGAGACCACCGAGGCCAAGGCGCTGCTTTCCGTGCGGCCGGACGTGACCATCGGCGGCGCGCGGGACGTGCGGCCGCTGATGCGCCGGGCCGAGATCGAGGCGATGCTGCAGCCGACCGAGCTGCTGGAGATCCGCCAGACGCTCCTCTCCTGCCGGTCGATGCGCTACCTCCTGCTGCGCTTGGCGGACGAGTACCCGCTCCTGGCGGACAAGGCGCTGGAGATGCAGCCCCTCTCGGAGATCATCGACGAGATCGGCCGCTGCCTGGATGAGGACGGCGCCGTGCTCGATTCCGCCAGCCCCGAGCTGGCCCGCATCCGCCGGGACCTGGCGGTGGCCCGCGATCGCGTGGTGGACCGCTTGCGGGGCATCATCTCGGCCGAACGGAACGCGCCGTACCTCCAAGAGCCGATCATCACCGAGCGCAACGGCCGCTATGTGATCCCGGTCAAGGCGCAGTTCAAGAGCCGGATCCCGGGGATCGTCCACGACCAGTCCTCCAGCGGGGCGACGTTCTTTGTGGAGCCGCTCTCCACCGTGGAACTGAACAACCGCTGGCACGAGCTGCGCATCGAGGAGCGCCACGAGGTGGAGCGGATCCTCCTGGCGCTCACCCGCCTGGTGGGCGAGGAGGCGGAGACCATCACGGTCAACGTCCGGGTGCTGGCCGAGATCGACCTGGCGCTGGCCAAGGCGCGGTATTCCATCGCGCTGCGGGGCGTTCCGGCGGAGCGGAGCGAGGCGCGCTGGCCGACGGTGGGCCTAGGCGATAGCCCGCCGGCCTCCGAGCACCCGATTTACCTCGCCCGCGCGCGCCATCCCCTCCTGCCGGCCGAGTCCGTCGTGCCGATCGACGTGTACGCCGGGGGCGATTTCACGGTGCTCCTGGTGACGGGCCCCAACACGGGCGGCAAGACGGTGGCCCTCAAGACGGTGGGGCTCCTGGCCGCCATGAACCAGTCGGGGCTGCACATCCCGGCGATGGAGGGCTCTCGGCTGCCGGTGTTCTCGGGGATCTATGCGGATATTGGCGACGAGCAGTCCATCGAGCAGAGCCTGTCGACGTTCTCGTCGCACATGAGCCACATCGTCGACATCCTGGGCCACGCGGACGACCGGTCGCTGGTGCTCCTGGACGAGCTGGGGGCGGGCACCGACCCGGTGGAGGGCTCGGCGCTGGCCCAGGCGCTCATCGACGCGTTCGTCGCGCGCCGGTCGCTGGTATTCTCGTCGACGCACTATTCCCAGCTCAAGGTCTATGCGTTCTCCACTGATTGGGTGCAGAACGCCAGCGTCGAGTTTGACGTCGAGACCCTCTCGCCGACCTACCGGCTGAGCATCGGCCTGCCCGGGCGGTCGAACGCCTTTGCCATCGCCAGCCGGCTGGGGCTGAACGAGGAGGTAATCGCCGAGGCCCGGGCGCTCCTCTCGCCGGAAGACGTCAAGTCGGAAGCCCTCCTGGCCCACGTGGCCTCGGCCAGCGAGGAGGCCGACCGGTCGCGGACGGAGGCCGACGAGCGACTCACCGAGGTGCGGGCGCTCGAGGAGACGCTGCGGGCGCGGCTGGCGGCGATCGAGGAGGCCCGCCGGCAGGTCCTGGAGGAGGCCCGGGAGGAGGGCCGCCAGGAGCTGGACGCGCTACGAGAGGAGATCCGGCGCCTGCGCAGCGGCCTGTCGAGGGGCGACGCGCCCGCTCGCCCGGCCAACGAGGCGCTGCAGGCCGTCGAGCAGTTGGCCGAACGGGTGGCCCCCATCCGCCCGGCGGAGGAGGTCCCGGCGGCCTCTCCAGAGGGCTTGCAGGTGGGCGATCGCGTGTACGTGACGTCGCTCAAGCAGTCGGGCGAGTTACTGTCGCTGAGCGACGGGGATGCCGAGGTCAAGGTAGGCGGATTCCGGCTGCGGACCCAGCCGAACCGACTGCGCTTCGAGTCGCGCCCAGTGCGCGAGCCGGCGGCGAACACCTCTGCCCGAGGTATCTCCACGCCCCAGGCCGATTCGCCGGGGATGGAGTTGGACATGCGCGGCTGGCGCGCCGAGGAGGTGGCGTCGGCGCTGGACCAGTACCTGGACCGCGCCTACCTGGCCGGGCTCCCCTGGGTGCACCTGATCCACGGGAAGGGGATGGGCGTGTTGCGCCAGGTCGTGCGCCAACAGCTGGCGGGGCATCCGCTGGTCGCCTCGGTCCGCTCGGGCGAGCAGGGCGAGGGCGGCGACGGCGTGACGGTGGTGCAACTCCACAAGCACCGCGAGTAACACGCTCACAGTAACGCATCCCGGAAGCTGGCTTCGCTTCCGGGATGCTTCCGATGCTCGCAACGCCCCCACAAGGACCCCAAGCAAGCGCCCCCCTATGCGGAATGGTGTACTCGAGCGGAACCTCACCCGGAACATGGTGCGCGAGCCCAGACGAACCGACCTGATGTCCTGGGATCCGGCGTGGTCGCCAGACGGAACGCGGCTGGCGTATTCGCATTCCGCCCAGCAAGAGACGAATATCTACGCCGTGGACCTGACGCCCGGCGAGGTCACGAGCCTGACCGCCTCGCCGGGCGTGCGAGAAGAGGGCGCCGCCTATCGCCACTCGGGCCAGGTGTGTGCCTCCGCCATCCGCGACACGGCGTCCTCGATGTACGCCTCCACCCGCGCCCGGGTAAAGTACCGCGGCGCGATCGCCGGGTCGTGCTCCGGCGCGTCGTACCACTTGAGGGTGCGCTGCCTCCAGGCATCGATCTCGCCGGCGGTGAGGAGACCGGCCACGTCGTACGCCCGCGCCTCGGCGAGAAGCCGCCAGACCTTCTCCCGCCAGGGGACCGTACGATAGAGGTCTATGTCAATTTGGTCCGTCTCCCGGTAGTAGAGGGCGCGCAGGGAGGCCTCGTCGAGCGCGGACACGGCCCGGCGAAAGGACTGGAACACGGTACGGCCCCACAGGCGATCGCAGAGGACGTGCATCGCATAGCCCCGCGCCAACTCGCGCAGCGGTGCGGGGCTGTTGCGGTAGCCCGCCAGCCAGCGGCGCACCGGCGCCTCGGGCCACTCCCGGGTGTCCACAACGATGTGGGTAGCGTTCTTGTCCCTTCGCGAGGTGCCGGGACGCGTGTGGATGGCGTCGGGCGCCAGGGCGCCGAGGAGGAACTCGGCGCTCGGTTTGGCGCTGACGCCGGTGGCGATGGCCAGGTGGACCATGGGGAGCGGCATGGGGCGCCTCCTCGTGGCAGGTGATGGACAGACGCGGCAGCGGGACGCCGCCAGGCAACCCAGGGTTCCCCCACGACGCGATGTCCGGGAGGGAGTATGATATACTGCTGGCGCAGCGGTGGCTATCCCACGGCAGGAGGATGACGTGTGCGGAACACACCCCGCCGAGTTGCTCGTAGAGCACCGGGAGGAAGTCCTGCGCATCGCAGCCCGCTACGGCGCCAGCCGCGTGCGGGTGTTCGGGTCGGTCGCCCGGCGCGAGGCGGAGGTTACTAGCGATATCGATCTCCTGGTAGCCCTTGAGCCGGGGCGTTCCCTCCTGGATCTCGGTGGACTGGTCTACGACCTGGAACAACTCCTGGGAAGACGGGTAGACGTGGTCACCGACGGTGCGCTACAAGGACGATTTCGCGGCAACGTGCTGCGGGACGCCATACCGATCGAGGAGGTCACGGCGTGAGGGACGATGCCGGTCGCGTGCAGGACATGCTGGAGGCCATCGCAAAGGTGGAGCGCTACGCTGCCCTTGGCAGGGCCCGGTTCGAGGCCGACGAGCTCATCCACGCGTTCATCGCCCACCAGTTGATGACCCTCGGGGAGTGTGCTTCCAGGCTCTCGCCTGAGCTATGCGAGGCCAATCCTGACGTGGTCTGGAATCGGGTCATCGGCACCCGCAACGTGTTGGTGCACGACTATTTCCGTGCGGACCCGGACATCGTGTGGAGAGCAGTCGAGCAGGACCTGCCGCCGCTACG
>JAAZBQ010000228.1 GCA_012513725.1 Chloroflexota bacterium | reverse complement strand
GGCGTTCGCTGGGGTAGCACATATGGCCCGACCGCCGGGGGACGTCGTCGGGTAGGGCGGATGGCGGCGCGGTGAGCCTGCGCGCGACAGGGGGTGGCACGCAGCCGGGACGGAAGACGCCCTATCTACTCGAGGTCGTCTGCCGCAGCGCTCAGGAGCTGCGACACCTTGAGTTCCGCCCGGTCGAGGTGCCGGCCGCAGTGCTTGGCCAGCGTCATGCCCTCCTCGTAGAGGGCCACCGACTCCTCGAGGCTCAGTTCGCCGTTCTCCAACTGCTCGATCACCTGCTCGAGGCGACTGTAGCTATCCTCGAAGCTGAGCGCTTCGATCTCTGAGAACTCCATGGCTTATCCTTGACCCCCATCAGTATCCCGGTTCTGCGGAACGATCTCCTGGACGCGGGCAGCCAACTCGCCCTCGTGCAGGCGGACGGCGACGTCGCGGCCGATGGCCGTCTGCGTCGCCCGACGCAAGACCTGCCCGCTGACAGGGTCCGTGACGATGGCGTATCCACGCCCCAACACCAATCGCGGGTCCAGCGCCTGCAAACGCGCCTGCGCGGCCTCGGTGCCCAGGCGCAAGAGGCGGCACGTGTGGTCCACGGCCACGCCCCCGCGGTGCGCCAACTCATCGACGCGCTGGGCGAGCTCCAAGATCCGCCGATGCGGGGAGCGCTGCTCCAAGAGCCGCTCCACGCCCAGCAGGCGCTCCCGGTGCGCGTCCAGGCGCTCCTCGGCGAGCTCCTCGAGGCGTTCCGCGAGCATCTCGAGCCCCGCGGTGACCTCGACGATATCCGGTACGGCCGCTGCGGCCGCCGCCGACGGGGTCGGCGCCCGCAGGTCCGCAACGAAATCCGCGATGGTGAAATCCGTCTCGTGCCCCACGCCGGCGATCACCGGCACCGGGCAGTTGCGGATGGCCCGCGCCACGGCCTCGTCGTTAAAGGCCCACAGGTCCTCGATGGACCCCCCGCCTCGGGCGACGATCACCAGGTCCAGGCCGCCATCCTGCCCGCAACCCGCCAGGGCGCGGCAGATGGCGGCGGGTGCCTCGCTGCCCTGCACTAGGGTGGGCGCCAGCACCACCTCCACGAGGGGGAACCGCGCCCCGAGGACGTTCAGGATGTCCTGCAGGGCGGCCGCCGTCGGCGAGGTGACCACGCCGATGCGCCGGGGCCAGGCCGGCAGCGGGCGCTTGATCTCCTCGTCGAACAGCCCCTCGGCTCGCAACCGCTCGCGCAGGGCCAAAAAGTCCTGCCACAGCCGGCCATCCCCCAGGGAGACCAGGTCGGCGGCGTACAACTGGTAGGCCCCGCCCCGCTCATAGACAGAGATGTAGCCCTGCACCCGCACCCGGGCGCCCTGCGACGGGATCCGCACCCGGCGCACCTGCGAGCGCCACATGACGCACTTGAGTTCCGCGTCCTCGTCCTTGAGCGTAAAGTAGTAATGGCCGCTGCTGGCCAGCTTGCTGTTGGATACCTCCCCCTCGACGGCGCAATCGCACAGTACGGCGTCCTCATCGAGGAGGGCTTTGATGTAGCGCGTGAGCTGGGTAACAGAGTAGACGGTCATGTTCGTAGCCCATTATAGCATAATTCCGGGCCCGCGGACGCCGGATTCCCTCCCCGGCGCGCGCCCCTCATCGGCTCTCCCACCAGGTGCACGACGCCCCGCCGGCCGTTGATCCGCCAGTCCGGGTCCTCGGCGTCGAGACGCTCGGCCTCCCCCTCCCGCAGCCCGACGATGAGCTCCGCCTTGAGCGTGCGCAGGGCGAGGAACGGCGCCGGCATGTGGCCGGCCACCGCCTCGAGCCGGGTCGTCGGCGGCCAGTGCCGATCCTCGAGGAGCCGCCGGTAGTTCACGTCCCCCTTGAGGAGCAGGAGGTCCGCCCCCGACATCTCGGCGCGCAGGCCCGCGGGCAGGCGCCGGAAAAAGTGGCTCGTCGCCCAAAAGGGATCGGTGCGCAGCCCCAGCGCCCCCGCGCGCAGGTAGCCCGCCAGGCGCTCCCCGAGCCCGCGCAGGGCGGCGTCGGCCCCGCGACGGAGCGCCCGGATCGTCTCCCGGCAGTCGGGGATCATCGCGTCGGAGACGAAATAGGGCTGCGGCTTGAGGTGGAGCCGCACCTCCCGAACGAGCCCGCGGCCCAGGAGCGCATCGACCAGGCCCAGGTCGCTGAGGAGCTCCATGACGCCGTTGTCGCAGGCCACGTCCAGCCGGCGCACCCGCCCCCCGGCAAACAGGCTGCAGGCGTCCCGGCCGTGGTCGACGAGGAGCGCCGCGGGGTCGTGGTCGGCGGCGGCCCGGGTGCCCTGTTGGACGGCGATGTTGCTGAGATCCGCCCGGTTGCCCCACAGCGAGCGGTACAGCCATGCGCCGGTGGCCGCCTCGTCGTCGGCGTCTGACGGGAGCCCGTCGAGGAACGCGCAGAGCGCCGGCAGCGCCTCATCGAGCGCCGCGCGCTTTTGCGGGGCAAAGGGATCGGCCAGGAAACCGGGGCCGGGGCGGAAATACTCCACCGCCTCGAGCACCCGCCGGTAAAAGTAGGTCTCGGCCAGGAACCAGGGCAGCTCCACCCAGCGCCGGCGTCGCCAGGGCGCCAGGGCATCGGCCCAGTGCTCGGCGCCCCAGGCCCCCTCGGGCAGGGGCGCGACGGGTTCCCGGCGGATCTCGCGCTCCAGGGCCCCCAGCGCCGCGACGACGGCCGGGGAATAGTCGTTCGTGGCCAGGACGTCGGCCAGGATCTGGGGTTTGCGCACCCGGATGGTGTGCTCGGCGAACGAGCCGGGCTCGGAGACCATCAGGTAACCGGGGAGCGACGAATCTTTCACGGGCGCCTCATCAAGGGTACGCCGCGGCGGAATGGCCCGCAGCGGGCGGGGCCGGATTCTAGCACGCTCCGCCTGCCGCGCCAACCACGGTGGCCACGACTCGGGCGGCCGCCAAATTGACAGCCCTCCGACCCACGGCTATACTCGGCTCGTTCGGGGAATGATAGATGGGAAGGCGTATGTTCCAGGTATTTCCGTTCACCGCGATCGTCGGTCAGGAACGCATGAAGCGGGCGCTCATC
>JAAZBQ010000227.1 GCA_012513725.1 Chloroflexota bacterium | reverse complement strand
CTGGTGGGCCCCGTCACCCACGAGATCCCGATGGAGATAGAGGGCAAGTCCTACGTCGTGCAGTTCTTTGCCGAGGCGCTGCTGACCCCGGTGCCCGAGTGGTCCGACGCCCAGTCGCTGCACGAGTACGAGCAGAGTCAGGGCAGGCGCCCGCGTGACGACGCAAAACAGGCCGCGGCGACCGAGGAGCCCGAGGCCGACGGGGAAGTGCTGGACATGCCCCCGACGCCCCAGGACCCGTTCCCATACGAGGAGCCCCGCTGACGGGCAGTCGCGCCCGCAGACGGGCAACCGCGCCCGCAGACGGGCAACCGCGCCCGCAGACGGGCAACCGCTGATAGTGTGAGGGAGAACCATTGATGAACGACCAGTTGAGAAGGTGCCTGGACGACCTGGAGGAGCGGCTCGATGCCGCCGATGAGGACCGGATCCTCGCCGAGTGGGTCGATTTCACCGAGGGCCGCTTCCGGGGCGATGTCTTTACCCCCCAGCGAAGCCGCCCCCTGCCGCCCCGGGTCGAGTGGCCCGAGATCCGCGTGAACGCAGCCCTGGCGGACTATGACGCGATGTGCCTGCAGCAGTACGGCGCCGTGTCGGCGGTGCTGGAACGAGCCGGCGGCTCGGTGCTGAACGTGCGCGCCAACTATGGCTCCAGCATCGCCCCGCTCCTTTTCGGCGTCGACGTGTTCGTGATGGACGATGAGCTGAACACGCTGCCCACCTCGGTGCCGCTGAACGACCCCGACGCCATCCGGCGGCTGCTCGACGCCGGCGTGCCCCCCGTCGAGACCGGCTATGGCGCGCAGGTGCTGGAGATGGGTCGGCGCTACACGGCGATCGCCCGGGAGTACCCCAAGATCGGGCGCTATGTCCACATCTACCACCCCGACCTCCAGGGCCCGATGGACATCTGCGAGGTGGTATGGGGCTCTACGGTGTTCATGGCCTTGTACGAGCAGCCGGATACGGTCAAGGCGTTCCTGGACCTGGCCACCGAGACGTACACCGCCTTTTTGAACGCCTGGCTCGGGATCGTGCCGTTCCGCGAGGGCGCCAACACCCACTGGGGCCACATGCACAAGGGCTACATCATGCTTCGGGACGACTCGGCCATGAACCTATCGCCAGAGATGTTTGACGAGTTCATCCGCCCGTACGACCAGCGCCTGCTGGATACCTTTGGCGGCGGCGCCATCCACTTTTGCGGGCGCGGCGATCACTATATCTCCCGCATGGGCCAGATGCCGGGGATGCACGCCATCGCCATGTCGCAGCCCGAACTGAACGACATGGAGCGCATCTACCAGGCCACCGTGGATCGGGGGATCAAGCTACTGGGCCTCAAGCGCTCGGAGGTAGAGCGCGCGCTGGGAGCAGGGCGCGACCTGCGCGGCCAGGTACACAGTGCGTAACCGGTTCGCCGCCCGGCTGCGGGCGGCGATGGGTTCTCTATCGAAGGAGTGAGTGATGAGAATCGAGCATGTCGCGTTCAACGTCAAGGATCCCGTGGCCGTCGCGGCCTGGTACACCGAGCACCTGGGCATGCGGATCGTCCGCCAGGCCGGGCCGCCCGTCTATACCACGTTCCTGGCCGCCGAGACGGACCACGTGCTCCTGGAGATCTATCATAACCCGCCCGACGCAGTGCCCGACTATGCGAACATGGACCCGCTGCTCTTCCACATCGCCTTTGAGTGCGACGACTTGGATGCCGAGCGGGACCGGCTCCTGGCGGCCGGCGCCACGGTGCAGGCGCCGCTCCTGACCACGCCGGACGGCGACCAGTTGCTCATGATGCGCGACCCGTGGGGTCTCGCCATCCAGTTGGCCAAGCGCGCCAAGCCGATGGTCTAGCCTCCCCCGAGGCCGGGATACAACACCCACCAGCAGCACAACACGCGGAGGCGTGACATGATCAGATACGGAATCGTTGGGGTCGGGGGCTTTGCGGGCACCTGGGTGCGCTCGCTGCGCACCCTCGAGGGGCAGGGGATCGCCAACCTCGAGGCGGCGGTGATCCGCAACCCAGACAAGTACCCGGAGCAGGTGGCCGTGCTCCGAGACGCCGGGCGGCCGATCTACGCCACCCTGGACGAGATGCTGGCCGAGGGCCACGGGCGGCTGGACGTCATCGGCGTGCCCACCGGCATCCCCTATCACGAGCCCATGGCCGTCCAGGCGATGGAGGCCGGCTATAACGTGGTGATCGAAAAGCCGGCCGCCGGCACCATCCAGGAGGTCGAGCGGATGGCCGCGGCGGTGCAGCGCACGGGCCGCTGGTGCGGCGTGGGCTATCAGCAGATCTACTCGCCCAGCATCCAGTGGCTGCGGAACAAGATCCTGGATGGCTCGCTCGGCCGCCTCGTGGAGGCGCGCTCGGTCATCTGCTGGCCGCGGCCCCTCTCGTACTATGAGCGGAACGCCTGGGCGGGCAAGTTGCGCTCCAACGACCGCTGGATCCTCGACGGCCCGGCGACCAACGCTACGGCCCATTTCATCAACCACATGACCTACCTCACCCAGGCGAGTGAGGGCGACGACTTTGCCATCCGGACGGTGCGGGCCGAGCTCTACCGCGCCAAGCCGATCGAGACGTACGACACCTCGTCCATCGAAATCATCACCGAGCGCGGCACCCGCCTGTACCACTATGTGACGCACTCGTGCGTCGGCTCGATCGAGCCGACCTCAGTGTTCGAGTGCGAAAAGGGTACCGTCTACTGGGAGCGGTCGGGGGATTCGTTGCGGGTCGAGTACCGGGATGGATCCCGGGAAGAGTTCCAGAATCCAGATCCTGCGTACGTCCACGCCGGCTTTTTGGCCCAGATCGCCCGGGTGGCTGCCGGCGAAGAGCCCGCACCCCTGTGCGGCATCGCCGAGGCCGCGCCGCAGGTGCTGGTCATCAACCTGGCCTTTGAGTCGTGCCGGGGGATCCTCCAGATCCCGGAGGAGAACACCTACACCGTGGATGCCAATGGCTCGCCGCTGGTGGCCATCCAGGGGATCGAGGACGCCATGCGTACCGCCTTTGAGAAGGGCGGCATGCTCTCGGATCAGGACCTCTCCTGGGCGCAGCAGACGGAGGCGATGAGCCCGGAAGGCTATACCTCTTTCCCCAGCGAGTCGCTAGGAGAGATCCTCCAGGCGATGCTCTGAGCCGGTAGCGACCGGGGGCACGGGAACGGGCGGGGACCCATCGGATGGGTTCCCGCCCGTATGCTGTCTCGCTGGAACCGGAAGCGCGCCGCTCAGGCCAGGCGGCCGCGCATGGGATCGCCCTCGGGGCCGTAGGCGGCACGGCGACGAAGGAGGCCGGTGAGGCCGGCGGCCTCCATATCCTGCCGCAGGAGGCGCGTCTGCTCCGCATCCAGGCGGGGCATCGGCGGGACACAGGCACCCACGCGAAAGCCCATGGTGTTCAGGAGCGCCTTGACCCCGGGCAACACGGCATACTTGCGCAGAACGGCGATGAGATCGCCGGCGGCGTGCTGGAGACGGCGGGCCGCGGCCAGATCGCCCGCCTGCACGGCTCCCATGATGTCGATGTACAGGCGCGGCATAAAGTTGTACATCGTGCCGATGGCCCCATCCACGCCGAGCGCGCAGGTGGCCAGGAACAGGGGGTCGGGGCCCGAGAGGACGGTCAGTTCCTCCGGGTCGCGAAGGGCCAGGAGCCTGGCCAGCACGCCGAGATCCTCGGACGTGTACTTGAGGCCGGCAATCCCGTCCAGCGCACAGATGTCGATGATCTGCTCGGCCGTCATCTTGACGCCGGTGGCATCGGGGATGTAGTACATGTACACCGGCACCGAGGCGGCCTCGGCGATGGCGCGATAGTGCGCCTTGATCGCCGCAAACGGATAGCCATAGTAAAAGGGCGGCACGGCGCTGACGGCGTCGGCGCCGGCCAGCGAGGCGTGTTGCGCCAGTTCTACGGCAGTCTCGGTGTCGGTCGTCCCCACGTGGATCATGACGGGCACGCGCCCGCCTACCGCGGCAATGGCCACCTCGGCCATCTCGCGCCGCTGGCCGGGGCGGAGCAGCACCCCCTCGCCCGTACCGCCACACACGTACAGCCCACCGATGCCCGTGCCGATCAGGGCCTCGATGAGCCCCTCGGCGCCCTCAGCGTCGATGGCTCCGCCGTCGGTCAGGGGCGTCACCAAAGCCGGCCATATGCCGGAATAGCCCGTCATGCGCACACTCCTTGCTGATCCGGTGGTCCGTCCGAAGCACGATGCTCGGATCGGCGGCTCGCGACGAGGCGCATTCTAGCATGAGGGCCGAGGTGGGGCAACCCTCACCGCGCACGAGCCCCATCCCCGCATCCCAACCCGGCGCCGAGAGGGCCCGGGGATGACGGCGGCCTTTGCCCCTGCCCCCCTCGCCGTGCTATAATCGCCGCCTGTTGCTATCCAACCCCGCCGCACCTGGAGGAGCAAGCCGGTGCCATCGACGCCCCAACAGTCGGAACTGGCCGCCCTCGTGGATCTGGGCATCACCGCGGCGCAGTACGGCCGCCACGAGCGCGCCCGGCGCTACCTCGAGGCCGCCCTGGCCCTCGATCCCGCCCAAGAGGACGCCCTCCTATGGCTGGCAGCCATCACCGACGACCGCGACCGCGCGCATGCCATGGTGCGCCGCGCCCTTTCCGGCAACCCCAAGAGCCGACGAGCGCTCGCCGCGCTCCGCTGGCTGGACCAACCGACCGCCGATACCTCCGCCCCGCCAGAGGGCGGGCGGCCGCCGCTCTTTCACCCCCCGTGGGAGCCCTACCGCGCGGCGCGGGGCCCGTCCAAGCCGCTCCCGCCGGAACCGGCCGATCTCGAGGATGCCCCACGGGCCGACGCCGGGCCAACCGCTCTGCGGGGCGCCGGCGAAGAGCCCCCGGAAGAGACCGGCGACGCGACCACGCCCGGGGCGCACGAGGACCCTACCCCCCCAGAAGGAGACGACGGCGCGGCCGGCGACGCCTCCGACGGGGGCGGCGGCGCGCGTCCTCCCGGCAGGCTCCCGCTCCTGCCCGAGCGCTGGCCCTCGTGGGTGACGCCACGGAACGTCGCCATGGCGGCCATGTTGGCCGTCATCGTCCTCGGGAGCCTGACCCTGGGGGTGCTCCTGACGGACGACGTTCAGGCCCAGCGGGCGCGGGTCGCCCTGGGCGCCATCACCCGCACGCCGACCCACACGCCGACGGCCACGGCGACACCGACGGCCACGCCCACCGCCACGGCGACGGCCACGATCACCCCGACGCCGACGGCCACCCTGTCGCCGACGCCGACCCACACCCCCTCGCCCACCCCGACCCCCGAGTGGGTGACGGCGGCCTACCGCCCGCTGCCCCTGGAGGGCAAGTGGATTGAGGTGGACCTCACCCAGCAGATGCTGTGGGCCTACGAGGGCGGCGAGGTGGTGTTCTCGACCGATATCTCTAGCGGCGCGCCGGGCACCGCCACCCGCGTGGGGCGCTACCGCATCCAGACCAAGCACGTTTCCCAGCATCTGGTCGGCGCGGGGTACTCGCTGCCCGACGTGCCGCACATCCAGTACTACTCGGGGGCGTTTGCCATCCACGGCGCGTACTGGCACGACGATTTCGGCACCCCGGTCAGCCACGGCTGCGTGAACCTGCGCCTCGAGGACGCCGAGTGGCTGTTCGAGTGGACGGATCCCGCGGTGCCCGAGGACGCCAGGCAGGTACGGGCCTCCGCCGCCGAGCCCGGCACCTGGGTGCTGATCCACAAATAGCCCGCCAGAGGCGGAAAGGACGCGTGATGGCATGGGGATACTCGATCGCTTTGCACTCCACGGCCGCACGGCCCTCGTCACCGGCGGAGGACAGGGGATCGGCGAGGCGTTCTGCCTTGCCCTGGCCGAAGCGGGGGCCGACGTGGCGGTGGTGGATCTGAACGTGGAGACGGCGCATGCCGTGGCCGCCCGGGTAGAGGACGTAGGCGTCCGGGCGCTGGTCATCCGCGCCGACATCTCCTCCCCCGAGGGCGCCGCGGCGATGGTGGGCGAGGTCGTCTCGGCGTGGGGCGGGCTGGATATCGCCGTGAACAACGCCGGCGTGCGGGGCTGGGCGCCGGCCGAGGAGATGTCCCTCGACGAGTGGCGGCGGGTGCTCGACGTGAACCTCACCGGCACGTTCCTCTGCGCACAGGCCGAGGCCCGGGCCATGCTCCCCCGGGGCTATGGAAAGATCATCAACATGGCCTCCATGTCGGCCCACATCGTCAACCGCCCCCAGACCCAGGCGGGCTATAACGTCTCCAAGGCCGGGATCGTCCACCTCACCCGCACCCTGGCCGCAGAATGGGCGCCCCGAGGCGTGCGGGTGAACTCGATCAGCCCCGGGTATACCCGCACTCCGCTGACGGCCTCCCTGGGCAACCTGCAGGCGGACTGGCTGGAGCGCATTCCCCTGGGCCGCATGGGCGAGGTGCAGGACCTCCAGGGCGCCGTCGTCTACCTCGCCTCGGAGGCATCGGACTATATGACCGGCTATGACCTGGTCATCGACGGCGGCTATACGTTGTGGTAGATTCGCGGGTACCTGCCACGGATGCCTGGAGAGGCGAGCACGGATAGTGAACAGGATGATCCGCCATAAGGGCGGCGTGCACCGCCCCTATGGCCTGTTCCTTTCCGTATCCGTTCCATCCGCCTATCCGTGGCATCTGTG
>JAAZBQ010000226.1 GCA_012513725.1 Chloroflexota bacterium | reverse complement strand
CGCGCAGCCGCAGGTCCTGATCGTACGCCACCAGGCCCTGGAAAAGGAGTGGCACGATGTGCCGCCCGACCTCTCCGTCGCGCATGTCCGCCGCAAAGGAACCATACTCGAGCGTAAAGCCGCTGCGGATGTCGCCGCCGTACGGGCCAATCGATCCAGCCCCTCCCAGGATCAGCGGGTTCTCGGGCAGCCGCTCCTCGGCGGGGGGCAGCTCCCCCCGCGCCACACGCTCGGCGAGCATGGGCGCTTCCTGGTAGCGCGTGATCCCGCTCACACGGGAGGGCTGCGGGGTCGGCCTGGCTGGCTGGGCGGGTGGGCCGGGGGTGGCGCGCCGCGACGAACAGGCCGCGGCCACTGAAGCCGCCACGCTCAGCGTGGCCAACCGAACGAACTCGCGACGCGAAATGCTCATGTCACACCTCCTGAGAGAGCGCTGCCGTCATCCCCATCGTAACCTCCTGGGTGCCCCTCCGGAAGGCCCCCGCCGGCCAACCCGATGGCCGCATCCGGCCAACGTCTGCCACAGGCGCGACGCTTGCCCACTGGACTGCCCGCGGTATAATGGCGTCGAGTCCGAACCGTTCATCGCATCGCACAGAGACGTCCGAGGCACGGATATGAGGGACTCCGCAACCCAGAGTCCAAGCCCCCCACTGCGCGCCGCATCGCGCCGTAGAGCGCCATGCGCGGCCTAACCGCGACCGCCGCCCTGGTGGCCCTCGCCGTAATGGGCGCCGGGCTGGGGCGCCCGCTCCTCGTGGGGCTCGCCGTCGCCCTCCTGGCCGTTCTGGCCGCCTCCCACCTCTGGCGACGTGGGGCGCTCCGCGGGGTGCGCTACCACAGGCGGCTCGGCGCCACCCACCTGGCCCCCGGCGAGGAGACCACCCTGACCATCGACGTGCTCAACGAAAAGCCGGTGCCCCTCGGCTGGCTCCTCGTCCACGACGCCCTCCCCCGCGGGATCGCCCTCCTCGACGAGGCAATCCCCGCCGGCGCACCGGAGCCGCGCGGCCTGCTCACCACCCTCTCTGCGCCCGGCGCCTTCGGTCGCGTGCAGCGCACTTGTCGCCTCGCGGCGCGCGAGCGCGGCGTCCACCGGCTGGGCCCCGCCGAGCTGACCTCCGGCGACCTCCTCGGCCTCGGCGAGGCGCACCGCGCCCTGTCCGCTACCGACACCCTCACCGTGTACCCCCGCCTCCTGCCGCTCGATGCGCTGGGCCTCCCCCCGGGCCGGCCCCTGGGCGACTGGCTGAGCGCCCGGCGAGTGCTCGACGACCCCCTGCGCTTTTCCGGCATCCGCGGCTATCGGCAGGGGGACAACCCGCGGTACATCCACTGGCGCGCGACGGCGCGCACCGGCTCGCTCCAGGTCAAGGTCTTTGATCCGACCGAGGCGGCCGTGCTGGCCGTCGCGCTCGACGTCCGCACCCGTCGTGGGGCGGGGGCGGCGGTGCCCGAGCATCTCGAGTACGCGATCAGCGTCGCCGCCACCCTAGCCCTGCGCGGGCTCGACGAGGGCTACCACACGGGCCTGTGGGCGAACGCCCTCGGCCCCTCGGGGGCGACGTCCGTCCACGCGCCCGTCTGTCGCGACGCGCGCCAGGCCCACCGGCTGCTGACCCTCCTGGCGGGTCTCGATGGGGCCTGCGGCGTTCCCCTGGCCGAGATCCTGGACCGCCTGGGCCGCAGTCTGGCCGGCGCGGCGCACATCGTGGCGATCAGTGCGGCGCCGACGGCCGAGGTCTACGAGGCGCTGTACGCGCTGGAGCGCCGCGGGCACCGCGCCCTCCTCGTCGTGATCGGCGACGAGGTGCACGTGCCGGCCGTGATCGAGGCGCGCTTCTTGGGAGGTCGCGATGCATGGCATCGCCTGGCGACGGCTGCGGTCTGAGCGGCTCCTCCAGCCCCTGGCCGTGGCAGGGCTGCGAACGGCCTGGCTCGCGCCGCTCGGGCGTGTGCTTGGGTTCCGCTACCCGTCCTCGCTGGTGCTCACACTCCTCCTCGCCGGCGAGGCGGCCGGCGTTGCGCTTGTCGGGCGGCGGAGGGCGACCGGCTTCGTGGCGCTCTCGACGGCGGTCGTGGCCGCGAGCGCCGCGGCGGGCTACCCGGCGGGGCTCCTCGGCGTGACCCTATGGGCGCTCGGCCTCGCCACCGCGCGATGGGGCGTGCGGTCGGCGCTCTGCGAGGCGGTCGTCGGCGCGGCGGCGCTCGCCGCGCTCCTCGCCCTGGCCGATGGCGCGGCCGGCCCGGCGTCGGTCGCTGCCCTCCTGGTCTGTGGCCTCCTGGCCGTGGCCGCCGACCCGGTGGCCCGCATCCAGGCGCTGCAGCGGCCGACCCCGCCGGAGGGCCCGGCCTGGGGCGGGCAATGGCTCGCCGCCGTCCTCGTGGTGGCGCTCCTGGCGGCGGCGACGGGTTGGGGGGCGGCGCGATTCGCCACCCCGGCCCGCGCCTCCCAGGCCCTGGCGATGGCGCAGCGCGCCCGGTGGGCGATCGGCGACGTGGCCATCGCCGCGGTGGACGATCCGCCCGAGATCCGCCTCCCGTCCCTCCCGCCCTGGGCGCGTCCGCGGGGAGGGGCGCTGGAGGCCGTCCTCGCCCGGCTAGAGGGGGCGGCGGACGACCTCTTCCGTCGCCTGTTGCCCACGCCGCGGCCCGCGGATCGAGGGTACGGCTACCCCGGGGGCGCCGGCGGGCGGGTGGCCGCGGCAGAGGATGTGCCCAAGGCGCCAGCGGCCGTGCCCTATGGGGCCGCCCTCGCCGCCGCCGTCTGCGGCGCGGGGTGGGGCGTTGCCCGCGTGCTGCACCGCCGCCGGCGCGGCCCGGCCGAGCGGGCATGCCGATATCGGCGAACGGTCTGGTCTCTGGGGGGGCGCGGAGCGCGGATGCAAAGAACGTGGTCCGTCGCAGGCGCTCCGGCGGACCCGGGGATCAGAGAGGAAGATGACCCGGACACGCGGCGGGCCGTGCGCGCCGCATATCGCGCGTTCCTCCAGAGGATGCGTGGGGCGGGGCTGGCCCGGGCGCCCTGGCAGACGCCCGCGGCGTACGCCGGGAGACTCTCGCGTGTGCTGCCGGGCGAGGGCGACGCGCTGCGGACCATCACCCGCGCCTACCTCGTGGCGCGCTATGCCCCGCAACCTCCCCTGCGCTGGGACGTGCGGGCCGCCGAAGCGGCGCTGGCGCGCATCGAAGGTGCCCTCGACGCCCTGGGGGCGGGCGCCGGGTCGGCCGGCGACACCGCCGGCGACGCGTGATGCCCGTCGCATCTGCCCGCCGGCTGGTGCGGCGCGCCTCGTCGTGGCTCGCCTCCCGCGGGTTGCGCTTGCCTCCCACGCGGCGCGCGGGCCTCGTCGCCGACCTGGCCGAGGCCCTGGCCCTCTCAGCCGACCGCGGACGCCTCGCGGCGCTCCTCGAGGAGGACCTGCCGGGCATCCTGGGCCACTCCAGCGGCCGGCTGTATCTGGTGAGTGAGGATGGTCGCTCTCTCGCCCCCGCCCGGGCCGCGGAGGAGGAGGGCGCCGCGGCCGTAGCGCTCGACGCTCCGCTCGCCCGGCGCCTGGCGGCGTCCACCGGGCCGGAGCCCCTTCATACCCTTGCAGAGGCGCACCCCGCCGTGTGCCATGCGCTGACCCACGAGGGCGCCATCCTCGCCCTGCCCCTGGTGGCCGACGGCGCCGTGCAGGGGCTCCTTTGCCTGGGCCCCCGCCTCGCGGGCGGGGCGCCTCGGGCGGGCGATCTCGCGGTGCTCCGCGCCCTGGGCCACGAGGCGGCCCTCGCCGCCCACAACGTGCGGCTCATCGAGGCGCTGCGCGCCGAACGCGAGGGGCTGGCCAGGGCCCATGAGGCGCTCCTGATGGCCCGGGAGGAGGAACGCAGGCGCCTGGCGCGGGAACTCCACGACGGCGCGCTCCAGGATATCCTGGGCCTCCGCTACCGCCTGGCCGAATGGCAGGCCGAGTCGCCAGAGGACGGCCCTGCCTTCCCCGAACGGGCAGAGGCGGTACGAAGCGAGCTTCGCCGCATCGCCGAGGCTCTGCGGGG
>JAAZBQ010000225.1 GCA_012513725.1 Chloroflexota bacterium | reverse complement strand
CGGCGCTGGGCGCCGAGCGCTACTCGAACGTCACCGTCTCGGCCGACGCGGGGCGCACCTGGGCGCTCCGCGGGGGCGCAGACGTCCCCGAACGCCAGTACGACGAGCACGCGGTGATCGAGCGGCGAGACGGCACGCTCTGGATGCTGGTGCGCACGGCCTACGGCATCGGGGAGAGCATCTCCACCGATCGGGGCGTCACCTGGAGCCCCGGACGGCCCACGGATCTCGGCGGCCCGGGATCCCGTTTCGCCATCCGTCGGCTGCAGTCCGGCAGGCTGCTGCTGGTCAACCACTATGGCTTCCATCGGCGCGACCACCTGACCGCCATGCTCTCCGACGATGATGGGCAGACGTGGTACGGCCACCTGCCGATCGACGCGCGGGACCAGGTGTCGTACCCCGACCTCGCGCAGGCCGAGGACGGCCGCGTCTATTGTATCTATGATCGGGAGCGTTCGGGGGCCAGGGAGATCCTGATGGCCGTGTTCACCGAGGAGGACGTCGCGGCGGGGCGGCCCGTCTCCGCGGCGGCCCGGCTGCGCGTGCTGGTGAACAAGGCCTGACGCCGCAACGAGCGACCTCGCCGACCGTTTGCCGGTCCCGGCTCAACTCGATATAATACCAAGTTGCCCCTCGTACGGAGGGGCGCTTCTAGACGGCGCAAGAGGAAGGTATGCCACAGGAATACATCTCCATACGTGGCGCGCGCGTGCACAACCTCAAGAACATCGACCTGGACATCCCCCGCGACCGGCTGGTGGTGATCTCGGGCATTTCGGGTTCCGGCAAGTCGTCGCTGGCCTTTGACACCATCTTTGCCGAGGGGCAGCGCCGCTACGTCGAATCCCTCTCGGCCTACGCCCGGCAGTTCCTGGGGCAGATGGACAAGCCCGACGTGGACCACATCGAGGGCCTCTCGCCGGCCATTTCCATCGACCAGAAATCGACCTCCCGCAGCCCCCGCTCGACGGTGGGCACGGTGACGGAGATCTATGACTACCTGCGGCTCCTCTACGCCCGGGTGGGCGTGCCCCACTGCCCGACGTGCGGGCGGGAGATCAGCCGGCAGACGGTCCAGCAAATGGTGGATGCCGTGCTGGTGCTGCCCGAGGGTACCCGGTTGATGATCCTGGGGCCGGTGATCAAGGACCGCAAGGGAGAGCACAAGCGCGTCATCGACGACCTGCGCAAGGCCGGCTATGTCCGGGTGCGCGTCGACGGCGAGATCCGCATGGTCGACGAGGACATTGTGCTGGACCGCTACAAGATGCACACTATCGAGGCGGTGGTGGACCGCATCGTCATCCGCCACGATCAAGATCAGGCGGATGAGCTGCGCCGACGGGTTAGCGACTCGGTGGAGACGGCGCTCCAACTCGGTGACGGCGTGCTGATGGTCAGCGTCATCGGGGGAGAGGAGCTGCTCTTCTCCGAGCACTATGCCTGCGCCTACTGCGGCACGAGCCTGCCGGAGATCGAGCCGCGCACCTTTTCCTTCAACAGCCCCCATGGGGCCTGCCCCACCTGCACGGGGTTGGGCAGCCAGAGCGAACTGGATCCCAAGCTCATCGTGCCGGACCCGGATCTCTCGATCACTGAGGGCGCCCTGGTCCCCTGGGCCAAGGGCACCAGCGGCAAACGCAAGAACTACCACGAGCGGGTGCTCGATGCGGTGGCTGGCCACTATGGGTTCTCGCTGCAGACGCCGTGGAAGGCGCTTCGTTCGGAGCATCGCGACATCCTGCTCCACGGCACGAACGGGGAGACGATCACGGTCACCTATGTGAACCAGCACGGCCGCGAGCGCTCCTACGACACGACGTTTGAGGGGGTGATCCCCAACCTGGCGCGGCGGTACGCGGATTCCTCCTCCGATCAGGTGCGCTCCACCATCGAGCGCTACATGACCGAGGCGCCCTGCCCCACCTGCGGCGGGAAGCGGCTGCGGCCCGAGAGCCTGGCGGTGACGGTGAACGACCTGTCGATCTACGACCTCACCCAGCTCTCCATCGACGATGCGGCGGCGTTCGTCGGCGACCTGGAGGGGCGCCTGTCCGAGCGAGACCGCATCATCGCCCAGCCGATCATCAAGGAGGTCCTCGCCCGCCTGCGCTTCCTCACCGACGTGGGTCTGCACTACCTGACGCTCGGGCGCGCCGCGGCGACGCTCTCCGGGGGCGAGGCGCAGCGCATCCGGCTGGCCACCCAGATCGGCTCCAAGTTGATGGGCGTGCTGTACATCCTGGACGAGCCCTCCATCGGCCTGCACCAGCGCGATAACGACAAGCTGATCGATACGCTACTGGGGCTGCGCGATCTGGGCAACAGCGTTCTGGTGGTGGAGCACGACGAGGCCACCATCCGCGCGGCGGACCACATCATCGACCTGGGCCCCGGCGCCGGCGAGCACGGCGGCGAGGTGGTCTTCCAGGGCTCCCTGGCCGAAATCCTGGAGAGCGAGTCGTCGCCCACCGGCCGCTACCTTAGCGGGCGCGCCGCGGTACCCCTGCCGGCGCGCCGGCGCGCAGGGAACGGCAAGCACCTCCTGGTGCGGGGGGCGCGGGAGAACAACCTGAAGGACATCAGCGTGTCGGTGCCGCTGGGCAAGTTCGTGGCGCTCACGGGGGTTTCGGGCTCGGGCAAGAGTACGCTCCTGATCGAGATCATCTACAAGCGCCTGGCCCAGGTGCTGCATGGCTCCACCCAGCGCCCGGGCGATCACGATCAGATCCTGGGGGCCGACGCGATCGACAAGGTCATCGACATCGACCAATCGCCGATCGGCCGCACGCCGCGCTCCAACCCGGCGACGTACACGAACATGTTCGGGCCTATCCGCTCGTTGTACGCGTCCCTTCCGGAAGCCAAGATGCGGGGCTATACGCCGGGACGGTTCTCCTTTAACGTCAAGGGCGGTCGCTGCGAGGCCTGTCAGGGGGCGGGGATCATCCGGATCGAGATGCAGTTCCTGCCCGACGTGTACGTGCCCTGCGAGGTCTGCCACGGCCAGCGCTACAACCGCGAGGCGCTGGAGATCGTCTACAAGGGCGCTACTATCGCCGACGCGCTGAACATGACGGTGGACGAGGCGCTGCGGTTCTTTGGCAACATCCCTGCCATCGCCCGCAAGCTGGAGACACTCCATGACGTGGGGCTGGGCTACATTCGCCTGGGCCAGCCGGCCACCACCCTCTCGGGCGGTGAGGCGCAGCGCGTCAAGCTGGCGCGGGAGCTATCTCGCCGGGCCACTGGGAATACTCTGTATATCCTCGACGAGCCCACCGTGGGCTTGCACATGGCCGATGTCGAACGGCTCCTCCAGGTGCTCGGGCGGCTGGTGGAGGCCGGCAACACGGTGGTGGTCATCGAACACAACCTGGACGTCATCAAGACGGCGGACTGGGTGATCGACCTGGGCCCCGAGGGCGGCGCGGCCGGAGGACGCCTGGTGGCCGAGGGCACCCCGGAGGAAGTGGCCGCTGACCCGCACTCCTGGACGGGCCAGTACCTGCGCGACGTGCTCGCGCAGCGCCAGCCCGCAGACGCCGGGGTGGCCCCATGAGCAAGCGCTACTACCTCTGGAACATCGGTTGCCAGATGAACCGCGCGGACGGCTATCGCGTGCAGGAGGAACTCGAAGCCATCGGCTACCGGCCCAGCCGTCGGCCCCAGGAGGCCGAGGTGCTGGTGCTGAACACCTGCGTGGTGCGCCAGAGCGCCGAGGACAAGGTCACCGGCCGGCTCTCCTCCCTGAGCCCGCTGATGGCCGATGGCCACGCCCGCACCCTCGTGGTGATGGGCTGCTTTGTCGACGGCGACCGGGAGGGTCTGGCGGAACGTTTCCCCCATGTCGACGCGTTCCTGTTGCCTTCGGACATCTCCGGTGTCGCCGAGCACGTGCGCACCTGGGAGGAGCGCCTGCATCGGGCGCCGGAGCAGGGCGAGTTGGTCACGCCGCCGCAGGTGGCGGACCTGGTGCCCATCTCCTACGGGTGCGATCACCACTGCACGTACTGCATCGTCACCATCCGGCGCGGGCCGCAGCGCTCGCGCCCCATCCCCGAGATCGTCGCCGACGTCGAGCGCCTGGTGGCTGGCGGCGCCCGGGAGATCACCCTCTTGGGGCAGAACGTCGACGCCTATGGTACGGATCTAGCGGACGGTTCGGACCTCGCTGACGTGCTGACGGCCGTTCACGAGGTGGAGGGGCTGTGGCGCATCCGGTTTCTTACCTCGCATCCCCGCGAGATGAGCCAGCGGATCATCGACCGGGTGGCGTCGCTACCCAAGGTGTGCCCCTGCTGGGAACTCGCCGTGCAGTCGGGCGACGACGAGGTGCTGCGGCGCATGGGCCGCGGCTATACCGTGGCCCGGTTTGAGGATCTCGTGGCGCGCATCCGCCGGGCCACGCCGGATGGCGCGGTGAACACCGACGTGATCGTCGGGTTCCCTGGGGAGAGCGCCGAGCAGTTCGAGAACACCATGGGGCTCCTGCGCCGCGTGCGCTTTGACCAGGTCCAC
Source organism: Chloroflexota bacterium (assembly GCA_012513725.1). Taxonomy (GTDB): domain Bacteria; phylum Chloroflexota; class Anaerolineae; order UBA1429; family UBA1429; genus JAAZBQ01. The sequence goes on along the minus strand of JAAZBQ010000225.1, from coordinate 299 downwards.
GTGGCCGCCTACTCGGTGCGCCCGGGAACGCCCGCCGCGCATCTGGAGGACGACGTCCCCGAGGAGGAAAAGGAGCGTCGCCGGCGCGAGGTGGAGGCGCTTCAGGAGCACATCGCCGGGGAGATCGCCGCGCGATTCCTGGGGCAAGAGGTGGAGATCCTCGTCGATGGCCGCCAGAAGGGACGTTGGCGGGGCCGCACCCGGAACGGGCGCCTCGTCTTTTTCGAGAGCGCCGCGGATTGGCTCGGGCGCCTGGCCACCGTGCGGATCACCTGGGCCGGCCCCTGGTCCATGATCGG
>JAAZBQ010000224.1 GCA_012513725.1 Chloroflexota bacterium | reverse complement strand
CATTGATGAGCCAGTAGACGAGGCCGATCCCCAGGGTGAGTTCGAGGAGCCCACGGCGATCGCGCAGGTGGCGCAAGCCGCTCAGCAGATCGCGACGCACGGCGTCGGGCGAGGCCCCCTCGCGACTTGGCTCCGGCTGGGGTATGGCCAACGCCGAGACGACGCCCACGGCGACGACAAAGGTTGCCAGATCGACGGCCAGGACGCCGGGCAGCCCCAGTACCCCGTACAAAAGCCCCGCCAGGGCCGGGGCCGCGGTCCCTGCCAGGGGATAACTCATCTCCCGCAGGCCGTTCATGCGGTCGCGCCGCGCCGGTGGCGCGAGGCTGCCCACCACGGCGCTCGCCGCGGGCGCCTGCACCGCAACGAACAGCCCCTGCAGCCCCGAGGCGGCGTACAGGTGCCACAGCCGAAACTCGCCCGCGAGCACGCTCGCCAGCAGCGCCACGGTGCCCAGGGCCTGGCCCGCATCGCCGAGCACCAGCACCCAGCGTCGATCCACGCGGTCGGCCAGGATGCCGGCCAGCCCGCCGAGCGCCAGGACGGGCAACTCGGCAAAGAACGCTGCGAGCAGGAGTGGCGTCGCCTGTCCCGTGCGCGCATAGACCCATAGCCCTACGGCAACGGCCGCCATCCGGCTGCCGAGAAGCGACAGAGCCTGTGTCAGCGTGAGGAGGTAGAGGGTCCGCAACCGACCTTCCTGGTGACCCATGTCGGGGGCGAAAGCCTGGAGAGCGGGCTCCGGTACGATGATATGCCGACGCCCCCGATCTCCAGCCCGAGATCGGGGGCGCATCGCGTCTATGCCTGGCGCGAAAGGCTAGGGGAGGTATGCGAACGGGTTGGAGCGCACCCCGTTGCGGATCACCTCAAAGTGCAGGTGCGGCCCGGTGCTGTTGCCGGTCGAGCCGCAGGCGCCAATCAACTGGCCCTTGGAGACGCTCTGGCCGCTTTGCACGTGCAGGGCGCTCATGTGCGCGTAGAGGGTCTTGGTGCCGTTGGAGTGGGTGATCGTGGCCATGGTGCCGTACGGCCACTGGTTCCACTGCACGTGACTGACGTAGCCATTGTCTGCCGCGTAGATCGGCGTGCCCTGGGCGGTCGCGATGTCGATGGCCAGGTGCCCGCTCCAGTAGCCCTGAGTGATCCGGCCGCTCATCGGCCACACCGGGCTGCCCGTCGCACGCTCGACCCGCGTCGGCGCCGCGGCCTCTGCATAGGAGACCGTTGGGGCCACGTACGGCTTGGTGCCGCCGGGGATGATCAGCTGCTGCCCCGCCTCGAGGCCAAAGGGCTCCGCCAGATGGTTCCCGGCGAACCCGGTGATGGCCTCCGGCGCCACCTCGTACTTGTCGGCGATGGATTGCACCGACTCGCCCGCGGCCACCTTGTGGAGGGCGCCGTCGACGGGCAGGATGGTCAACTCTTGGCCGATGGACAGCAAGTCCGCATTGTTCGCCAAAGAGTCGTTCGCCCACAGGATGCTGTTGCCCGAGAGGCCGTAACGCTGGGCGATGCCCAGCACCGTGTCGTGAGGCTGCACCTCGTAGGTGGTCAGGCCGGTGCGCACCCCGCGCTGTGGCGCGGATAGGGGCAGAATAACGCCACGCAGGGCGCGGCTGGTGGAGGGCAGCACGGCCGCCTCGAGGACGCCCTCGCTCGATCGGGCGCGGACGGACGAGACGTGGGGCGCCGACGTAAAGCCGCCCATGGCCAGCGTCGTGGCAGCGGGCTCGTCGGCACCGGCGGGAAGCACGTTCAACAGCGTTGCACCGAGGAGCAGCGCAACGGCCAGATGCCCCGCATAGCGGGCGATGATGGGTAACTCGCGTAACCGGTGAAAAGCGTCCTGCCAGCCAGGGGTGAGCTTGGCGATGGTACCCCTGGGACCGATCCTTGGCCTAGTCGTCGTTGCGGTAGAGGCCGGTCCCCATAAGGCCATGGGTTTAGATATCCTTGTTGAGAGTGTTTAGGAACTCCTCGTTGCTCCGGGTCCTGCCGAGGCGCTCGAGAATGAGCTCCACCGACTCGGTGCCCCCGATGGTATCGATCATGCGTCGCAACGTCCAGACACGGCTCAGCGTGTTCTGGTCGAGCAAGAGTTCCTCGCGACGGGTGCCGGAACGCTGGATATCAAAGGCCGGGAAGATGCGCCGCTCCGCCAGACGACGGTTGAGGTGCAACTCCATGTTGCCGGTGCCCTTGAATTCCTCGTAGATAATATCGTCCATTCGGCTGCCCGTGTCAACCAGGCAGGTAGCGATGATGGTGAGGCTGCCGGCCTCCTCCAGCTTGCGCGCGGCGCCGTAGAGGCGCTTGGGCGGATGGAGGGCCGCCGGGTCCAGACCACCGGACAGCGTGCGCCCGCTGGGCGGCACGATGAGGTTGTAGGCGCGGGAAAGGCGCGTGATGCTATCGAGGAGCACCACCACGTCGCGACCCACCTCCACGAGGCGCTTGGCTCGCTGAACGGTCATCTCGGCGACGCGGGCGTGATCCTGCACCGGCTCGTCAAAGGTGGAGCTCACCACCTCTGCCTCGACGGAGCGGTCCATGTCGGTCACCTCTTCCGGCCGCTCGCCGATGAGGCAGACCATCAGGTGGACGTCGTCGTGGTTGGCCGTAATGCCGTTGGCGATCTGCTTCAGGACCGTCGTCTTGCCCGCCTTGGGCGGCGAGACGATCAGCCCGCGCTGGCCGCGGCCGATGGGCACCAGCATGTCGATCAGCCGGGTGGCATAGATGTTGGGCAGCGTCTCCAGCTGCAGGCGCTCCTGGGGAAAGATCGGGGTCAGGCGCTCGAACACCGGACGATTCTTGGCCTGCTCGGGATCCAGGCCGTTGATGGCCTCGACGCGCAGCAGGCTATAGTACTTTTCCGATTCCTTGGGGTTGCGCACCTGCCCAATGACCAGGTCACCGGTGCGCAGGCCAAAGCGGCGGATCTGCGACTGGGAGACGTACACGTCCTCCGGCCCCGGCAGGAGATGATCGCTGCGCAAAAAGCCGATGCCTTCCTGGACGATCTCCAGCACGCCCCCGCCAAAGATATAGCCCCTCTCCTCGGCCTGCGACCGGAGAAGCCGGAAGACGAGATCCTGCTTCTTCAGGCGGCTATAGCCCGAGATATCCCTCGTGCGGGCCATCTCGCGCAGTTCACTCAGGGTGAGCGTCTCGAGTTCGACGATATTCACAGCACATACTCCATGGGGTGGCTCACAGGCAGACGTGCAGGGCGGGCAGCCGGCAGGTACGAGGCACGGCCAACCAGAACGGGTATACGACAAACCTCAGAATTGGAACAAGTTCACTGGGGCAATGGGACAAGTGAAGCGCAGCCGTTTGCTGCCGCTGCGAGGCCTAGGTCGCCAGAGGTGAATCCATGGCGCGCGATTCTAGAGCAACATCATTATAACACCACAGCAAGCAAACGTCAATTCTGTGTATGCGCCTCTTGTGCCTCATGCTCGGATGGCGCCCGGTCTAATGGACGGGAGCAAGGGGATCACCAGGGCTCCTGGGCCCGTCTTCTAGCGCCGTACTCGGGTGCCGGGGACGGGAACAGACGAGAGGATATCCTGCACCACGTAACGCGTGTCCACGTTCTTGATGCGCGCCGAGGGACTGACGATCAGCCGGTGCGCCAACACCGGCTCGGCCAGCACCTTGATGTCGTCGGGCACCACATAGTCGCGCCCGCGCACCGCCGCCAACGCCTGGCCCGTCTTGTGCAGCCCCAGCGAGCCGCGAGGGCTGGCGCCGAGGTACACATCGGGGTAGTCGCGTGTGGCGTTCACCACGGCAACAATGTACTCCTTAATCAGAGGATCCACGTGGACGCCCTTGACCTCCTCCTGGGCGGCAAGGAGTTCTTCCGCTTCGACGACCTGCTCGAGCGTCTCCAGGGGGTGCACGAACTGCTGGGCATCCAGAATGCGGATCTCCTCGGCGGGCTCGGGGTGCCCCAGGCTGATGCGCATCAGGAACCGATCCAGCTGAGCCTCCGGCAGGGGAAAGGTCCCCTCGTACTCGATGGGGTTCTGGGTGGCCAGGATGAGAAAGGGTTCGGGCATCGGGTAGGTCCGGTCGTCTACGGTGACCTGGCGCTCCTCCATGGCCTCCAGCAGGGCGGATTGCGTCTTGGGGGTCGCCCGGTTGATCTCGTCGACGAGGACGATCTGGGCCATGATGGGGCCGTGGCGGAACTCGAACTCCCGGGTCTTTTGGTTGAACACCGACACGCCCGTCACATCGCTGGGCAGGAGGTCCGGCGTGAACTGGATGCGTCGAAAGGAGCAGCCGATGGACTTGGCCAGCGACTTGGCGAGCACCGTCTTGCCCACACCGGGCACATCCTCGATCAACACGTGTCCTCGGCAGAGCATGGCCACCAGGGCCATCTCGACCTCCTCGTGCTTGCCGATGATCACCCGCTCGACGTTCTCGACGACGCGACCGGCCACGTCCTGGATGCCGTCCATCAACCCTCCCCCATGGCTACATAACCCGCAGAATACCCCAGGCATCAGCCGCTGTCAAACACCGGCGGCGATTTGACACGCCCCCGGCATCGTGCAAACTGACGCCCACTACCCGACCGAAACGAGGAGTAGATATCGATGGTCAACGCCCTGCGCATTCACCCCGATGACAACGTCGCCGTGGCGCTCCGCGACCTGCCGGCCGGCACGCGCCTGTCCTTTGCCGGCCAGGACGGCGCGCCGGAGGTCGCCACCCGCGACGAGATCCCCTTTGGGCACAAGATCGCCCTCTGCACCATCGCCCCGGGGGAGGTGGTGCGTAAGTACGGCGCGGGCATCGGCGTGATGAACGCGCCGGTGGCGGCCGGAGAGCACGTGCACGTCCACAACCTCCGCAGCGTGCGAGGAGCGGCGCAATGAGCGACATGAACACCTTCCTGGGGTACCCGCGCCGCGACGGCCGCGTGGGGATCCGCAATCTGGTGGCCGTCATCCCCTCCTGCGGCTGCGCCAACCACGCCGCCGAGATGATCGCCCGCCAGGTGCCGGGGGCCGCCTTTGTCGACTATGTCGGGGGCTGCAGCGAGACGAACGCCGATCTCGAGGTGGCCATCGACATCCTGGCCGGCATCGGCCAGCACCCGAACGTCATCGGCACGGTGCTCGTCAGCCTGGGGTGCGAGGCGCTGGATGCCCGCCGGCTGGCGGAGCGGATCGGCGCGGGCCCCTCGCCGATCGAGTTCCTGGTGATCCCGGAGGAGGGCGGCATGCGCCGCACGGTGGAGCGCGGCGCAGAGGCCGCCCGCCGGATGGCCGCCGCCGCCGCGGGCCTGGAGCGCCGGCCGTGCCCCGTCTCTGCCCTCGCCGTGGGGCTCGAGTGTGGCGGGTCCGACGCCACCTCGGGGATGGCGGCCAACCCCGCCATGGGCGCGTTCAGCGACCGGCTGGTGGCCCAGGGTGCCCGGGTGATCCTGGCGGAGACCAGCGAACTGCTGGGCGCTGAGCACATCCTGGCCGAACGGGCCGCCACGCCGGAGGTCCGCGAGCGGCTGCTGGCGGTCATCGCCGAGTGTGAGCGGCTGCTCAAGGCCACCGGGGAGGACTTTATGGGCAAGCAGCCCACCCCCGGGAACGTCCGCGGCGGGATCAGCACTGTCGAGGAAAAGGCCCTCGGCGACGTCCTCAAGGGCGGCACCACCCCCGTGGTCGACGTGCTGGCCTATGGCCAGCGCCCCACCCT
>JAAZBQ010000223.1 GCA_012513725.1 Chloroflexota bacterium | reverse complement strand
TCGTTAGCCCTGTTCGGCGTGCTGAGCATCCTGGCGCGCCCGATCCTGGGGACGCTGGAAAAGAGCGAGGCGGTTCTCGGTGTGGCGGTGAGCATCACCTACTATCTGATCCTCTCGGGATCCGGGCAGGCCTGGCTCACGGTGATGAGCGGCGTGCTGGCCTCCGCCGGCGACGCGGTAGCGGCGATGAGCGTGAACATCGGCGCCCTCTGGCTCGTGCAGTTGCCCCTGGGGTGGGCCCTCGCCCACCCGCTGGGGATGGGCCCGACCGGGATCTGGCTGGGGCTAGGGATCAGCGCGCTCCTCGGCGCGGCAGCGATCACCTGGCGCTTTCGCACAGGGCGCTGGAAGCTGGGGCGGGTGTAGGGCCCTTACCCCCTGCCGGTCTCCCGGCCCAGCAGACTGGGCTCGGACTGGGAGAGGGGGGGCAAGACCCGCTGTTGCGCCTTGCTCCACGAGACTGGAAGGAGGAAGGCAGACTGCGCGCAAGCCGAGCTCTTCTCCCCCTCTCCCATCGGAATGGGAGAGGGGGTTGGGGGTGAGGGCCTACTCTGCCGCCTTCCGAAACCCCCAGTACGCCCGATGCACCTCCGCGTCCACCGCCCGGGCGTAAAACCCGATGGGCCCCACCCACCCGATCTCGGCCAGCGGCGTGCCGCGGTCGCGGATGTCCCGCAGGCACCGCTTTAGGAGCACTCCGCCGATCCCCCGCCGGCGGAAGGCGGGATCGGTGCCCGTGGGACCAAAGCGGCTGGGTCCAGAGACGTCGTACGCGGCAAAGGCAATCACCCGCTCGCCGCTCAGCGCCACGTAGAGGGGCAGCGGCGAAAACCGCGCGGCGTCGCCCACCTCGATGCGCCAGCCGGGGCTAAAGAACTCGTCCACCAGCCGCGCGGTGGGCTCGATGTCCGACTCCCGGGCCCGCCGCACGACGATCCCCTCGCGCAGGAGGCCGCCCTCCTGCGCAGCGGTGTCCAGGTCGGCGGTGGCCAGATCGACCTTCATGTCCACCCGGGTGGTCCGGTCGGTCTGGTACCCCCGGTGCATGAGAAAGGAGATGGCCGGCGTGCAGGTGAGCTCGACGCCCGCAAAGAACCAGTGGGGACCCACCCCCTCGACGGCCCAGGTCGCCAGACCCCGCTCGCCGAAACGCCGCTCGATCTCGTCGAACAGCGCGGTGGCCAGCCCCCGGCGCCGGTGGTCGGGATGAACGCCGAATAGCTTGACCACCCCGACCTCGCCCTCCATGCCCCGGATCGTGCGCACGCACGCCAGGCAGCAGGCGATCACTCTGCTCCCCTCCACGCCCAGGAGCCGGAGATCGGCCGGGGAGGTGTCGTCCTCGATCGTGTTCATGCGCAGCGCCACGGGCGTGTTGATGGGGTACATCCCCAGGGCGTTCACCAGATCCAACAGCGCGGGGAGATGGTCGGCGCGCATCTCAACGATGTCCATGCTGTGACGCTCCTTTGGTGGGGTGTGATTACGGGGCCGAATCTACCACGGATTCCACGGATAAACGGATGACACAGATAAAGGAGAGGGAAGGGATGGAGGATGGCACACATGCCTGGCCCCTCTGTAGTCAGCCAGCCCCTCCGTTCCCCATCCGTTCCATCCGTCTATCCGTGGAATCCGTGGTAGATGCCTCCGATCAGCGCCAGTCGAACGGGAGGAGGTCGGCCAGGGGCACGGCCTGCCCCTCGGCCACCAACACCTCGGTGCGGGCATTATCCGGGTGCAGCTGGCGCATGAGTTCGCGGCAGCGGCCGCAGGGCGGCATGATGCGGCCATCCCAGCCCACCGCCACCACCTGTAGGATGCGCCCCGGCTCCCCCGCCGTCACCATGGCGGCGACGGCGGCGTGCTCGGCGCAAAAGCCCATGCTGCACGCGGTGTCGACGCACACTCCGGTGTAGACCGCCCCGGACTCGGCGACCAGGGCCGCACCAACACCCCCCACCTCCACATCCTCGGAGAGCCGGCGCGGGTTGACCACTGCCCTGGCCCGGGCGTAGAGGTCCTCAAAGGTCAACACCGTCACATTACGCCTCCCCACGAGCGGGCTCGTCCGCCTCGCGTTGAACGGCCTTGACCACCTCCAGGATGATGAACAGGAGGATGGAGAGGCCGATGGTTACGGCCATCTCGCTCAGGTTGAGGGGCCGCGTGTCAAAGACCGACTGTAGGAACGGCACGTACACGACGAGCATCTGGAGGACGATGGTCAGCAGCACGGCGCCGATCAACGCCGGGTTGGTAAAGAACCCCACGCTGAACACCGAGCGCCGCTCGGCCCGTACCGAGAGGACGTTGCTCATCTGGGCCAGGCCCAGGGTGGTGAACACCATCTTCTGCCACGCGTCGGTGTTCATCCAGGAAATGCCGATCACCTGCGCGGCGAACGACAACAGCCCCAGCACGATCCCGACCCACACGATGTACATGCCCAGCCCGCGGGCCAGGATCGACTCGTCCGGCGCATGGGGCGGACGGTCCATCACGTCGGGCGCCGCAGGCTCGATCCCCAGCGCCAGCGCCGGCAGGCCGTCGGTGACCAGGTTGATCCACAGCAGCTGCACCGCCGTGAGCGGCACGGGCAGGTTGAACAGCGGCGCCAGGAGCATCAAGAGGATCTCGCCGACGTTGCAGGAGACGATATAGCGCACGAACTTGCGGATGTTGTCATAGATCGTGCGCCCCTCTTCGACGGCGTTCACGATGGTGGCAAAGTTGTCGTCGAGCAGGATCATGTCCGACGCTTCCTTGCTCACGTCGGTGCCCGTGATCCCCATGGCCACGCCAATGTCGGCGCGCTTGAGGGCCGGCGCATCGTTCACCCCGTCGCCGGTCATCGACACGATGTGCCCCCTGTCCTTGAGGGCCTCGACGATCTTGACCTTGTGCTCCGGGCTGACCCGCGCATAGACCGCGACGTCCTCGACGATCGTCTCGAGGTCGTCGACCGACATCTCGGCCAGCTCCGTGCCGGTGACCACCCGCGGGTTCTCTACCTCTGCCCCCACGATGCCCAACTGCCGGGCGATGTTCAGGGCCGTCAGGGGGTGATCGCCGGTGATCATCACCGGGCGGATGCCGGCGGTGCGGCATTCGGCGACGGCCTGGCGCGCCTCCTCACGGGGCGGGTCGATCATGCCCGTCATGCCGATGAACACAAGTTCCCGCTCGAGTTCGTCCTCGCCCTGCCCCTCCGGGTTCGCTTCCATCGGCCGCATCGCCACGCCGAGGACGCGCATGCCGTCCTTGGCCAGGTCGTTGTTGGCGGTCTGGATGCGCTCCGCCCACTCGCCGGTCATCGGCACGATCTCACCGTCGTTCCACACCCGGTCGCACACCTTGACCAGCTCGTCCACCGACCCCTTGGTGAAGGCCAGGTAGGGAGCGTTCGTCAGATCGCGAACGAAACAGACCGCGGCATGGTCGCACTCTTCCGGGCCGGGCACCCGGTGCACGGTGGTCATCCGCTTGCGCTCGGAGGTAAAGGGCACCTCGGCCACCCGGGGCATGTACTGCTCCATCTCCGACTTCCAGAGGCCAAGGCGCGCCGCCGCGACCACCAGCGCCCCCTCGGTGGGGTCGCCCACCGCCGTGTACTCGCGGGATTCCGACTCCTCGTCGGCCTTGAGGGTGGCATCGTTGGCCAGCGCCGCCCCCGCCAGCAGGAGCCCAAAATCGCGATCGGGCTCTGGGATCTTCTCCCCGTTCTCCCGAAGCAGGCTCGGCTGGCTGCGGCGCAGGTACTGGCTGACCGTCGCCGAGTCGCCGGCGACGTCGAGGACGGTGACCGTCATGCGGTTCTCGGTGAGGGTGCCCGTCTTGTCCGAGCAGATGGTGGTGACGGAGCCCAGTGTCTCCACGGCGGGCAGCCGGCGGATGAGCGCCCGCCGGCGCACCATGCGCTGGGCGCCGAGGGCCAGGGAGATGGTGACCACTGCGGGGAGCCCCTCGGGCACGGCGGCCACGGCCAGGCTGATGGCGATGAGGAACATGTCCTCCCAATCCTCGCCGCCGAGGACCACGCCCTCGATGAACACGATGGCCACGATCACCAGGGCGATGATCGCCAGCCACTTGCCCAGCTCCGCCATGCGCCCCTGGAGCGGGGTCTTTTCCTCCGACACGGTCTGCAGCATCGAGGCGATGTTACCGAGCTCCGTACCCATCCCCGTGCCGGTGATCACGGCGGTGCCACGACCATAGGAGACGGTGGTGCCCATGTAGGCCATGTTGCGGCGATCGCCCAGGGGGATGCCGCTCCCCTCGATGGCGTCCTCGGCCTTTTCCACGGGTACCGACTCGCCCGTCAGCGCCGCCTCCTCGATGCGCAGGTTCACCGATTCCAGCACCCGGGCGTCGGCCGGCACGCGCATGCCGGCCTCGAGCAGGATGATGTCGCCGGGCACCAGGTCCAGGGACTCGATCTCCTGAACCTCGCCCCCGCGGCGCACCCGCACCGTGGGGATGGCCAGCCGCCTGAGCGCCGCCATGGCACGCTCTGCCCTGTACTCCTGGCTAAAGCCGAGGATGGCGTTTAGGATGACGATCACCAGGATCATGATGGCGTCGACGGTCTCGCCGACGATGAAGGAGATCACCGCGGCGACGATCAGCACGATGACCATCACCTCAGTGAACTGCTCCAGGAACGCCACGATGGGGTTGCGGCCGCGGCGCTCCTCCAG
>JAAZBQ010000222.1 GCA_012513725.1 Chloroflexota bacterium | reverse complement strand
GTCTGCGGTACGCTGGCCCAGTTCCTCCGTTCCCATCCCAAGGAACGGGCCACGCTGGACGCTTTGCGCGACTGACCGGTCCCCCGACCGGATTACGGTGGCAACATCACGCCGCCAACATCACGCCGGCAATCGTCTTGGAACTCTCACACGCAGAGGAGGTATCACCATGGATCGCATCATCGCCTACTGCGGCCTCGTGTGCAGCGAGTGTCCCTCGTACATCCACACCCAGTCGGGCAACATGGAGGAACTCGCCAAACTGGCCGAGCAAGCCAGGGCCGTGCACGGTGTGGCCGACGCCACCGCCGAGTCGGTGATGTGCGACGGATGCCTGTTGCCGGAGGGGCGCAAGATCGGCTATTGCGACACGTGCGAGATCCGCGCGTGCGCCGTGGCCCGGGGTGTGGCGCACTGCGGGGCCTGTGCCGACTATGGCTGCGAAAAGATCGAGGGCGTCTTCCAGCAGGTTCCCGAGGCGCGCGCGACGCTCGACGCGCTGAGGCCCTGAGCCTTCGCATGTGACGATCGGGACGGTGGAGTGGGGCCGCCGAAGCACGGCCCCAGGAGGTCATCATGGAACCACGTTATGTCGACAAGGAGGCGTTCGTCGTTGTCGGGATTCCGGCCCGCGGCGCGCCGGGGGAACTCCCCTACGGCCGCCTGTGGGGAGAGCTGGACACCCACTACCCCGCGCTGGAGGACCGCCTGATCGACTCCGCCGGATACGGCGCCTACTATCCCACGGACCAGGAGGGCATCGTCGACTTCGTCGCCGGCGTGGCGATGCGCGCGGCGCCGGCGCCCCTCCCCGAGGGCCTGGCGGCGCGAGAGGTGCCCGCGGCGCACTATGCCGTGTTCACCTGTACGCTGTCCACGGCCGGGCGGGCCTACGGATTCATCTATGGTCAGTGGCAACCCCCGGCGGGCTATGCCTTTGACCACGTCTCCCCCAGCCTAGAGGTGTACGCCCACGGCAACGCGCCGGACGCCAAGACGGAGATCCTGGTCCCGCTGCGCCGCGTCGGTTGAGGCACGTCCTTGGCCTACGAGCGCCTGGTGGAGTGGGTGATCGAGCCGCCGGCGCCGAGGCGATAGAAGGCCTAGGCCCTGCGGTGTGGGAAGCGCGCGAGGCGGCCTATCCGTTCCACGACGGGCGCTGCATATGGGCGCGGGTGACAACGGACGAGGACGGGGAGAGCATTCAGAGGCTGGTGGCCATCGAGCGACCGCCGGCGCCCTACCGCATGGCGTCACGCTCCCGTGCATACACGCTGGACAGTTCTTCCACGGCAAGGCGCACGCGCTCGACGAGTTCGGGGGGCTCGAGGACCTCGACCTTGCCCCCCCAGCTGAGGGCCCAGGCCGTGGGCCAGTCCAGGCCGTTGGCGCCAAAGCGCACGACGACCGAGCCATCGTCCCCCTCGGTGAACTCCATCCGGTGGCCTTCCTCCCGGACCATGGCCGCGATGCTGGCGTCGACCCGCGCCACCACCGAGTGGTCGGGCGAGGGCCACAGGGTCTCCCGGATATACTCGCGCACCGAGAACCCCTCAGCCGGCGTGAACGACTCGGGCAGCGCCTCGGCGTAGCGGATGCGGTCCACGCGGAACGTCCGGATATCCTGGCGCAACCGGCAATAGCCCACCAGGTACCAGAGGCCCATCTGAAAGGTCACGGCGTAGGGCTCTACGACGCGGTCCGTCTCGTCTTCCCGGGCATAGGCCCGGTACTGGATGCGCACGCAGCGCCGATCGCGCACCGAGTGGCGCAGGATGTCCAGCGACCGTTCCCAAAGGGTGGGGTTGCGCCGGGCCAGGCCGCCCACCACCAGGCTGTGCCGCGCCTCGGAAACCTCTGCACGCATCTCGTCGGGGAGGACGTTGTCCAGCTTGGCGAGAGCCGAGGCCACCGCGTCGCCGTAGGTCTGCCCCCACACCTCGCGGACCAGGTTGGCCCCCATGGTGAGGACGGTGGCCTCCTCGGCGGTAAAGAGGAGCGGCGGCAGGCGCTCGCCCCGCAGCAGGGAGAACCCCCCGTACGGCCCGCGCTCCGAGTAGATCGGCACGCCGACCTCGTCGAGCATCCCCATGTAGCGGTGGACGGTACGCTCGGATACCTCCAGCGTGGCGGCCAACTCGCTCGCTTTCCACGTCGGCCGCGTCTGCAGGAGGAGGATGAGGGACAGCAGTCTCGTGGCGACGTTTCCCATGGCGCTTTCACCCGGACTCGCTACGGTTGCCTATTCCCCATTGTACCACATCGGCGGCCGCCCGGGGCGCAGGTTCGGATGCGACGCATCCCGGCGGCGGCTTGGGGCATCACCGGGACGCCGCGATGGCCCGCGCACGACGGCGCAGCATCCCTTCGCCGGGCTACTCCTCGGCCGCAGGTGAGGGCTCGTCCGCGGTGGGCTCGGGCGCCGGCGACGCCGGCGGTGCGGGCGGCGCCTGCTGGGGTCCCGCGGTCAGGCGACCCTCGTCGATCATGCGATCCAGCACCTGCCGGGCCTCCTCGTGCTGGAGGAACGCCGAGAGGAGCGCCTGCTTGTAGCGAACCGCCTGGGCGCTGGCGCGGGTCTGCTCGTCCATCCGCTCGAGGAGTTGGTTCGTCATGTCGGCCATCGTGTGGCGCAAGTGCTCCTGCTTTTCCAGGAGGAGTTCGTGGAGCTGCTCGTTCTCCAGGAGGAGCGCGCTGACCACGTCCCGCTGCTTGCCACCAAAGAGGCCCATGATCCCCGAGGAGGAAAAGCGGTCGCGGAGGCGCGAGACGGTCCCCTCCAGCGCAGCGATGCGGTCATCCCGCTCGCGGAGTTGCGCCTCGTACTGGGCGATCAACTGGTCCTTGTCCGATGATACGGAATCCAGCAGCCGCTCGACGGTGGCCTCCTGGTAGCCACGCTGTTCGGACAGCAGGCGGTCGCGCTGGCGGCGGTGCCAGGCGTTGATCAGCCAGGCCACCGCTCCAAAGAGGAGCACACAGACGATGAACGTGATGAGCACGGGCGGGGACAGGATCACCGACCAGATCGTGTCGTTCTCGGGCATGAGTATTGCTCCTACCGATGTTGTGGCCGGGGCGCCGTGCGGCTCGCCGGGGCCTCAGCGATGCGACGGATTCTGCGACAGCCCTTCGAGCGCCGCCAGTTGTCGCTGGAGCGACATGAGGCGCGAGCCGCCGGCGTCCGAGGCCAGCAGGCCTGCAGCCCTCCGGCCCAGCGCGCGCCGCAGCGCCACGGCGACGATCACCTGCAGCACGGCCAGGCTGGCCAGCCAAACGACCAGCGCGGCGATCCCAGCGTGCCGAAAATAGTCCGCCGGCAGATAGGCCCGGCTAAAGAATCCGGCAATGGTGTCGTACATCACCCAGGCGACCATGCCCACCACCGGGGCGTTCAGGAGGACCTGGAGCGGCCACGCCGAGAGACCCTCGGCCAGGCGGGCCAGGTGCTCGCCCAGGACGTGGGCGCTGCGGGCCTGGACGGCCTCGGCGACCTCATCGACGTCATCGCGCCAGCGGCTGCCCTCGCGCACCCCGGGCGCAAAGCCGGCGCGCACCAGGTCGTCGGCCAGGGCGGGCCAGCGCTCGGCGTACAGCGCCTCGACCCGGGCCAGGCTGGCCGCTACCCCGGGCTGCGAGAGGCCCAGGCCCCCGTCGGCGGGCTCCTGGCCCACCAGGAAGAGTGGCCGCGTCGATCGCCCCAGCCGGCCGACATAGCCGGCCGCCCGCAGGAGGAAAGCCCAGAACACCACCAGCCAGGCTACGGGACCCCACCAGCGGCCGGCCAGCATCCCGTACAGTGCCGCGTTCGCCGGGAACCCCGCCCCGCGCCGGGCCTGCTCCTGAAGGCCCTCGGCCAGGCGCTTCTGGGCCTCCTCCAGGAGGCCATCGAGCCCCACTCGCGCCTGCCGGCGCGCCGCGTCCGACTCGGCCAGGACGTCGGCGGCGTGCTCGCGCAGGAGCGCCAGGAGGTGCTCGGCGTGGGCCAGGCGGCGGTCCACCACTTCGCCGGCCCGGTTCAGGGAGGAGAAGAGGAGGTCCTCCAGTTCGCGCAGTTCGTTCACGTCGTGGAGGGGCCGCTCGTCCGCCGGAAGCCCTCCCGCGGCGCCGTTGCCCCGCACCCCCTCGAGGGCCGAGACCAGGAACACCCGCCCCGGCTCTCGCCCCCACTGCCGGTCGATCGCCACTCGAAAGTCGGCGACGATCTCGTCCAGCTGCTCACGCGGCACGCGATCCACCATGTTCAGCACCGGCGTCACCGCACCATCGGGCAGGTGCCGGACGTAGGGCTCGAGGAACGCGATGTTATCCAGCATCTTGG
>JAAZBQ010000221.1 GCA_012513725.1 Chloroflexota bacterium | reverse complement strand
TCCTGCATGGTCAACTTGCGACCCGGGACGACGCCGCTGAACGGGTTGACAAACTCTGGCATGTCTCATTCTCCTTTGCCTATGCCTGATGGCGCCGCTGTGGCGCCTGGATGCACACGGTGGGTTACGGGGATGATTCCCTCGGGTCGACGGCACGAGACGAGGCCCGGGCGGGGCCATTGCCTTAAGCCATGCACTGCCAAGAAACGGGAGAGCCGAGCGCTCGACGGCCCGGCAGATGGCATTCGAGGATGCCTACGGCGTCGAGCGCCTTGGCCCAAAGGCGTCAACTACTCGGCGGCGGCTGTCCTGGCTCTAGGACGCCACCGTCCCTCTTGGGATGCAACGTCCCTCTTGGGACGCAACGTCCTTCCTAGGACGCCGCTGCCGCGATCGCTCGGGGTTTGTTCGGTCCGCCATGTTCCAGGGCCTGGCGCGCCACCCGGCGGATCTGGGCCACCTCGACGGGCTTTTCCAGACAACGGTACACGTCCAGGCGCCGACAATCCGGCCGAATGGCCGGGCCGCCGTAGGCCGTGATCCAGATGACCACCGTCTCGGGGCTCGTGGCGCGTATCATCTCCGTTAGCTCCACCCCATCGGGGGCGGGCATGCCCAGGTCGGTGATGAGGAGATCAAAGGGCTGTTCCTGCGCCTTGTCCCAAGCTTCCGCGCCGCTCTTGGCCGTGACGACATCGTATTCACTGCCCAGGGCCATCAGCGTGTGTAGCAACACGAACAACACCCATTCGTCATCATCCACGACCAAGATGCGCTTTTCCATTTCCGCTTGCACCTGACTCCTCTCGACAGCCGTGCCGTCCAGCGCATCCCGGGCTGTATCCACTGCCGAATGGGCGGCAGGGTGTGACCACGGGCGTGTCCGCCGGGGCTCTGCCACCATGATAGCATGGTTAACTCGCTCTAACGTTCGGGTCTGGTTGGGTGGCTGTTGCGCTGAGTTGCGTTGCGTTGGAATCACGTTGGCTACCCCCGGCAGGCGCGTGGCCCCGGCACTGCCCGTGCCCAACCCGATTCCAACTTTTCTATCACCGAGCGCAACGGTCTACCAACTCGACCCATCGGTTGCCCGCGGGCCGCCGTGATATCCTAGAGTAGGCCGCTATCATCTGTGGAACCGGCGCCGCGTCGCCTGGCTACCCGCGCCGGGTTGCGTTGTGCCTCTGACCGAGGCTGGGAACGAGGCCGTGTTCCGCATGCGATACGCTCATGCTTTCGCCCTTTGCGCACTCTGGCCGCGGGCCTAACATCCGCGTTCGCGCGGCCACCAGGCCCATGCTGACCCCGCCGATTGCTGTGGTCTCCCGGCGCTGTTGAGGCGCAGGGCGGGGTCGGTGGATCGGTTCAAACCGGGCGGCATCTGGCGTGATGAGGGCTCGGACCGAGCAGGACCGCTTCCTCTCGCCGTGGGGAGCCAGTGGAGGTCCACCAGGCGTCACGTGAGGCCTCACGCTAGCCGCCCAGCGACAAGGAGGAGCAATGCTCGATCATATACTCGTGCCTCTCGACGGTTCTCCTCTGGCCGAGTCGGTGCTGCCACACGTTGTGGCCATGGGTCGCGCCCTGGCCCCCCGCATTAGCCTGTTGCACGTGGTGCAGCGCGACGTGGCCCCCGACATGATCCCGACCACGGACCCGCTGGACTGGCAACTGCGCCGCGCCGAGGCGGAGGCTTACCTGGAGGAGGTTGCCGCGCGCCTCCAGACGGTGGGGGTTGCCGCCGAGACGACGGTGACCGAGGGCCCCTCGGCCGAGCGCATCATCGGCTATGCCCACGATGAGAAAGTGGACCTCATCCTGCTCTCCAGCCACGGTCGCGGCGGCCTCAGCGAGTGGAACGTCTCCAGCGTCGTACAGAAGATAATCCTGCGGGCTTTTTTGCCCACCCTCATCGTGCGGGCGTACCAGCCCTACACCGGGGAGCTGGCCGGCCTGCACTACCAGCGCCTGCTGGTGCCGCTGGATGGCTCACAGCGGGCCGAATGCGTGCTCCCGCTGGCGGTCACCCTGGGCCGTTACTATGACGCCCGGGTGATCCTCGCGCACGTGGTGGCGAGGCCGGAGGTCCCGCGGCACACGCCGCTCACCCGAGAGGAGCTGGCCCTCGTGAACCAGCTCACCGAGCGGAACCGTGCCGAGGCGGAACGCTACCTCGAGGAGTTGCAGCCGCAACTGGCCAGCAAGGTCGAGACGCGCCTGGTGGTGCACAACAACGTGTCGGTGGCCCTCCACGAGATGATCGAGCAGGAAGGGGCCGACCTGGTGGTGCTCAGCGCTCACGGCTACTCGGGGGAGTCACGCTGGCCGTACGGCGGCGTGACGCTGAACATCATCGTCTATGGGACGACGCCCGTGCTCATCGTCCAGGATCTCTCTCCCGATGAGATCCAGCGCTCGCCGGCCGAAGCGGCCTTTCGGGAGCGTAGGGGTCACTGATAGATGACCGATACCGTCTCACCACCCGGTCCCACGATCAGCGAGCAGTCGGAGAGCGTGGGGGGAAACCCCCTAGAAGAGCTGGCCAGAAGGTTGGCGGCAACCGAGCCCGTATCTCGCGAGCAGCCGCCGCGCCCCTCGCCGACGGGCCGCCTGTCGCGGCTATCCTCGGAACTGCGCGCCCACTATGACTATTTTGTTCAGGTGTCAGAGGCGGAGGGGGATCTGACCCCCGCTGCCGAGTGGCTGCTGGACAACTTTTACCTCGTGCAGCAGGCCATCCGCCTGGTGCGCGAGGACCTGCCGCCCGGCTATTATCGCGAGCTGCCCAAGCTCTCGGCCGGCAAGCTGCAGGGCTATCCTCGGGTGTACGCCCTGGCGCGGGAACTCCTCGTCTACAGTGAGAGCCATCTGGCCATCGATCAGGTGGTGCGCTTTGTGCAGGCGTACCAGTGGCATGCGCCCCTCACCACCGGGGAGCTGTGGGCGCTGCCGATCATGCTGCGCCTCAGCATCCTGGAGCTCCTGGCCGATACGCTGGCTAGCGTCGTCGGCGCCACCGATACCATCGTCCGTCAGCCGCCGTCGGCGGTCGAGATACCCGAGGGGGCCTCATCCGATGGCGTGGTGGCGGGCTGTGTCACCAGCCTGCGCGCGCTGGCCACCCACGACTGGGAAGCCTTTTTCGATGCGGTCAGCCGCGTCGAGGACACGCTCCGCAGCGACCCTGCCGGGGCGTACGAGCACATGGACGCCGACACCCGCGCCGCCTACCGCAGGGTCGTCGAGGAATTGGCCCGGGGCACCGGGATGGATGAGGAGGCGGTGGCCCGCGAGGCCGTCCTGATGGCCAACGCGGAGCGCCGCCAGAGCGCGCCCTCCCCTCGCTACATGCACGTCGGCCACTATCTCGTCGATGAGGGGCGCGAGGCACTGGAGGAGCGCGTTCACTGGAGCCCTCCCGACCTGGTCCGTCTGGGGCGCTGGCTCAGGGGCCACGCGGTCTCCGCGTACCTGGGCGGCATCGCGTTCGTCACGGCGTTGACGGTGGTGGCGCTCCTGGCCTTTGCGGCTCGGGCGGACGGCGGATTCTGGGCCCTCCTGGCTGTGGGGCTGCTGTCGCTGATCCCAGCCTCGGTGGTGGCGGTGAGCATCGTGAACCTGGTGGTGACCCGCACCGTCCGCCCGCGGATACTCCCCAAGATGGACTATAGCGAGGGGCTCCCCGAGCACATCAAGGGCATCGTCGTGGTCCCTGCCTTGCTGACCAGCGAGGATGAGGTGCGCTCGCTCCTGCGGCAGCTGGAGCAGCACTACCTCGCCAATAGCGATCCGCAGCTCTCCTTTGGCTTGCTCACCGACCATGTCGACGCGTCGCAAGAAGAGATGCCCGAGGACCAGGTGTTGGTGGCGCTCGCCGAGGAGGGCATCGAGGTCCTGAACGCCCGCCACGGCGACGAGGACGGCCAAGAGCCGTTCTACCTCTTTCACCGACGCCGGCTGTGGAACGAGGCCGAGGGCCGCTGGATGGGCTGGGAGCGCAAGCGCGGCAAGCTGGAGGAGTTCAACCGGCTCCTCCTCGGCCACGGGGTCACCTCTTTCACAGTGCTTTGCGGCGATCTGGAGGCGCTGGAGGGCATCCAGTACGTCATCACCCTGGATGCGGATACGACCCTGTCCCACGGTGTGGCGGCCCGCCTCATCGGCACGCTCTCGCACCCCCTGAACCGCCCACTATTCCGCGACGACCGGGTGGTGGCGGGCTATACGGTGCTGCAGCCGCGCGTGGAACTTACGCCCACCAGCGCGAACCGCTCGCGGTTTACCCGGATCTTTGCCGGCGACGTGGGCATCGACCTGTACACCCGCGCCGTCTCGGACGTGTACCACGACCTCTTTGGCGAGGGCGCCTACGTCGGCAAGGGGATCTATGACCTGCACGCCTTTGATCGCAGCCTCGCCGGGCGCGTGCCGGAGAACACCCTCCTCAGCCACGACCTGTTCGAGGGCATCCACGGCCGCGCAGGGCTGGTGACCGACGAGGTGCTCTACGAGCAGTACCCGCCCTCGTACCTGGCCTACGTGCTGCGCATGCACCGCTGGATGCGGGGCGACTGGCAGTTGCTGCCCTGGCTGGGCAGCCGGGTGCCTGCCGCCGACGGCACGCGGGTGCCCAGCCGGCTGTCGGCCCTCGATCGCTGGAAGATCCTGGATAACATCCGCCGCAGTCTGTACGCCCCGGCCATGCTGCTGTTCTTCCTGGGCGCCTGGTGCCTCTTTCCCGGCTCCCCGGTGGCCTGGACGGCGGTCGGCGTGCTGATCTCCGCTACGCCCGTGCTTACCGGTGCGCTGGGGGCACTGGTGGGGGCGTTCGGCGGGGCGTCGCTATGGGCGGCGGCGTCTGGGCTGGCGATGCAGGCGGCTCGCTGGTTGTTGAGCCTGCTCCTCGTGCCGATGGAGGCCTGGCTAGCCGTCGACGCCATCGTGCGCACCCTGCTGCGGATGTATCGCACCCGCCGGCACATGCTCGAGTGGACCACCGCCGCGGCGACGGCCCGGCGCCTGGGCGGCTCCAGCGCCCTGTCGGTCACCTGGCGCCGGATGGCGCAGGCGCCGGTGCTGTCTGCCGTCGTGGCGGGAATCCTGGCCATAGCAGAGCCCCGGTCACTCCCGGCGGCGGCGCCGGTGCTGGTGGGCTGGTTCCTCTCGCCCCAGGTGGTGCACTGGGTCAGCCTGCCCCTCGTGCGGCGCGAACGGCCGCTGGCCAAGGGCGAGCGGTCCATGCTGCGCCGGCTGGCCCGCCGGACGTGGCTGTGGTACGAGCGTTTCGTGGGGCCGGCCGATCACTGGCTGCCGCCCGATCACTTTCAGGAGGATCCCCGTGGCTTGGTGGCGCACCGCACCTCGCCGACGAACATCGGGCTGCTGTTCCTCACCACCCTGGCGGCCTACGACTTGGGCTACATCGGGGTTGCGGATGTCGTTCTGCGCATCCGCTCCACGTTCGAGGGGATGCGCGACCTGGAGCGCTACCGCGGCCACCTGCTGAACTGGTACGAGACGCTCAACCAACAGCCGCTCCCACCCCGTTACGTCTCCACGGTAGACAACGGCAACCTGGCGGCCGCGCTGCTGACCCTCGTGGAGGGCCTTCGCGAAGTGCCGCAGGAGCCCACCTTCCGCTGGGAGCGGATCGAGGGGCTGCTCGACGCGCTGGGCGTCCTCGCCGAGCTGATCGAGGAGATCGGCGACGAGGGACCCGCCGACCGCGTCCGCCGGCTGGAGGCCCATCTGGACCATATTCGCGAGCATGTCACGGGTACCCGCGGGCGCCCGGAGCTGTGGTCGCCCCTGCTCAGCGAGCTGAGCGAGGAGGATTGGCCCCAGCTGAACCGTCTGCTCATCGAGCTGGTGGAGGCAGGCGTCGCGTCCCTGGGCAGCGCCATACTGCGTGGCTTGCGCCTCTGGACGGAGCGCATCCGCTACCAGTTCAACTCTATGACCGACGAGATGGACACCCTGTTGCCGTGGCTGCTGCTCATCGAGCAGGCGCCGCTGCCCGCCGAGGGGCTGGAGGGCGCGGCAGAGGCCGCCTGGGAGGCCCTCGTCGAGGCGCTGCAGGGGATCCCGTCGCTCGGCGCTCTGCCGGAGGTCTGCGACCGCGGCATGCTCCGGTTGGCGGATCTGCGCAGCGCGGTGGAGGCAGGGGCCATGCCGCCGGAGGAGGAGCAGCGTCTGCTGGCTTGGTGCCGCCAGATGGAAGTGGGCTTTGGCCGCGCCCGCGAGCGGGCGGTCGAGATCCTGGCCCAAGCCGAGGCCATCATGCGTGAGGCGAACGAGCAGTTCGAGGCGATGGACTTTGGGTTTCTGTACGATCGCACCCGGGACGTCTTTTACCTGGGCTACAACGTCACCGACGAGCGCATGGACAGCAGCCACTATGACCTCCTGGCCTCCGAGGCCCGCACGGCGAGCCTGCTGGCCATCGCCCGCGGCCACGTGCCGCAGCGGCACTGGCTGCACCTGGATCGCCCGGTGGCCCGCATCCAGGGGGCCCGGGCGCTGCTCTCCTGGAACGGCTCGATGTTCGAGTACCTGATGCCCGAGCTGTTCACCCGGGCCTACCCCGGGCTCCTCCTGGAGCAGACGGCCCAAGCCGTCATCGACCATCAGATCGCCCATGGGCGCCGCCACCGCGTGCCGTGGGGGGTTTCTGAATCGTCCTACTATCGCTTTGATGCGAACCTCAACTACCAGTACCGCGGGTTCGGGGTGCCCGGGCTGGGGCGCAAGCGGGGGCTCGAGGAGGACCTGGTGATCGCCCCCTACGCCTCGCTCCTGGCGCTGCCGTTCCGGCCCCGCGCCGTGGTCGACAATCTCCGGATGCTCCGCCAGCAGGGGATGCTGGGCCTCTATGGGTTCTACGAGTCCGTCGACTATACCCGGGAGCGGCTCCCCCTGGGCCAGCAGCGGGGCATCGTCAAGTCCTACATGGTGCACCACCACAGCATGAGCATGCTGGCGATGGTGAACTATTTGCACGACGGCGTGATGACCCGGCGCTTTCACACCAGCCCGCTGGTGCAGAGCGTCGATCTGCTCCTCCAGGAGCAGATCCCCCAAGAGGCGCCCATCGAGGAGATGCCCGAGCACACGGCAGGCGGCATCCTGCCGCAGCGCGAGCGGCTGACCGCCTCCCCCTGGCACGTCGCGGC
>JAAZBQ010000220.1 GCA_012513725.1 Chloroflexota bacterium | reverse complement strand
GGCTTGCCGTACATGGCGTGGAGGCGGTCCATGTCCTCGGCCAGGTCTTCACGCGCTGCGTCCAGATGGCCGCTCAGAGTGTACCAGCCCGTGTAGCGGTGCTCGCAGACGATGTCCACCTGGCGCAGGAACTCTACCGGGCCGCGGGTCATCGGCGCCTCCACCGTCACCAGGCGGGTGGGGTCCGCCTCCCGCACCTGGGCGATCAGGGTGGAAAAGAACGTCTCCGCCTCCGGGCTCACCCCGCCCCCCTGACCCAGCATGGCCGCCGGCCCGCCTTCGGTGACCATCGGCTCGTTGGCGATGCTCCACATGAACACCGAGGGGTGGTTCTTGTCCCGGGCGATGAGCTCCGCCAGTTGTTGGCGGACCTGCTGCAGGCGGGCTTCGACGTTCTCCTCCCCATCGCCGAAAAAGAGGCCCACGGCCGGCGTCTCGTCGACCACCAGGACCCCCTCCCGGTCGGCCATCCACATGGCCTCCTCCGAGTAGGGGTAGTGGGAGGTGCGGTACGAGTTGGCGCCCACCCAGTCGAGCAGGGCGTGGTCCTTGACGATGAGGGGCAGGTTCAGGCCCCGGCCGTGGATGGGGAAATCCTCGTGCCGGCCAAAGCCCCGGTAGGTGATCGGCCGGCCGTTCAGGAGCAACCGATCGCCGTCCACGGCCACCGTCCGGATGCCGACGTCCAGCGCGTAGCGATCCACCACCGCCCCGCCGTCCTCCAACGTCACCTCCAGGGCATAAAGGTAGGGATCGTCCGGCGACCAGAAGCGGGCGTCCGGGACCCGGAGCACCGCCTCCGCCCCGCCCCCGGAAAAGGCCAGGGGCGCCTCCCAGGTGTCGTCCTCGCCGCGGAGGGCCACCCGGCCCCCGCCCCCCTCGCCCGCCTGCTCCACGCGGACCCGCACGACTCCCTCGGCCCCCGCAATGTCGGTGACCACGGTGATGTCGGCGATGTGCCGCTCCGGCACGGCGTAGAGGGTCACCGGGCGCTGCAGGCCGGCGTAGGGGTAAAAGTCAAAGGAGGCGGGCGGATGGCTGCGCATGAACGCGCCGATGCCGCTGCGCACGTTGCCCGGGGGCACGCGGGTGGGGGTGAGCTCGGCGTTCACCGAGATGGCCACCGTGTTGGCCGCCTCCCAGGCCACGACGTCGGTGACGTCCAGGGCAAAGGGCAGGTGCCCGCCCTCGTGCTCGCCGACGAACGCGCCATTCACCCACACCCGGGCAGCATAGTTGGCCGACCCGACGCGCAAAAAGATCCGCTGGCCCCGCCAGCCCCGGGGCACGTAAAAAGTGCGGGCGTACCAGGCGGTCCCCAAGTAGTCGTGGGTGTCCTGGAACTGCTCGTTCCAGGAGGCGGGCACGGCGATGGTGCGGGGATCTGCCAGGCCCCGGAACCACCCCTCTGCCTCGCCGACGTCCTCGGGATCCAGGCAAAAGTCCCAAAAGCCCGACAGGTCCAGGAGGTTGCGCACATCGTTCTGCAGTGGGTACAGCATGACCTCTCCTTTCCGGCACGCCCGGCCGGTCGCCCGCGCCGGCGCGGGCTGCATCTGCTCCTTCGGCCCCCAGGATACCGGTGCCCTCCCCGCCCCGTCAACCGGGGCCGGGGGCGCCGGTTGACGGGGCGGGCCGACGGACTACACTTACCGGCACCCGGCCCCGCGGCCGGGTCCTTTGCCCACACGAACCCGCCCCCACCGCGCATACGGAGACCCATGCCCATGATCCGCGAGCAACGCCTGCTGTACCTCAATCCCCGCGACCTGCAGCCCTCGCGTCGCAACGTCCGCTCGGATCCCGGCGACCTGGCCGGCCTGGCCGAGACGATCCGCGAACACGGCGTCTTGCAGCCCCTCGGCGTCACCCGGGAGGAGGATGGCTACCGCATCGTCTACGGCAACCGCCGCCGCGACGCGGCCATCGTCGTGGGGCTCGATCGCGTGCCCTGCGTCGAGGTCGGCGAGGTGTCCGACGCCCAGGTCCTCGTGCAGCAGGTCCTCGAGAACCTCCAGCGCCTGGACCTGAATGATCTGGACAAGGCCCGCGCCTTTGGCACCATCCTGGAGCGCCTGGTGCAAGAGGGCGCCAGCCAGGGCGAGGCGCTGGACAGCATCGCCCGCACCCTGGGCCTCTCGGTGCGCCAGATCCAGCGCTACACCCGCCTGAACCAGTTAGCGCCCGAAGTGCAGGCGCTCCTGGCCGAGGACGAACTCGGCGTCACCCACGGGCAGCACCTCGTGGGGCTGGAGCCGCCCTCCCGGCAGGTCGCCGTGGCGCGGCTGGCCGTCGAGGAGGGCCTCTCGGCCGCCGAACTGGCCCGCCTGTGCGCGGCGCTGGCCCACAACGCCAACATCGCCCCCGAGACGGCCCTGGAGGCCCTGCGCCGCGGCGAGCGGGTGCCCGTCGTCGAGGCCCGGCTGCGGGAGGCCCTTCCCGGACACGGCGTCACCCCCGATCAGGGGGACGTCTGGGACGACGGGGGCGACGACAGCGACTGGGCGGAGGATGAGGACGGAAAAGACGGTGGGGACGAGCCGCCGGGCCGCGGCCCGGCCGGCATGGAACCCTCCACCCGCGATGGCAACCGGGTGCGCCGGCTGCACAGCATGGATTCCTTCATGGACGAGGTCGAGCGCCTCGCCGTCTGCGTGCAGGAGGGCGATCTGCAGCGCTTCCTGGGGGATGACGAGGCCGCCCGGGTCAAGGTGCGGCTGGCCGCCCGGCAGCTGCGCTTCCTGGCGGATACCGTCTCCTCGTTGGCCGATGCCCTGGACGCCGTCGGCTGACCCGGACGCGGCGCGAGAATAGAGAGAGGCGAATGCCGGTGCGCGAACGCGTATCCTTGGCCCGCTGCGCGGGCTATGATCTGGAAGAGGTGGAGGCCTCCCTGCGGGCGGCCCTGGCGCCGTTGGGCGGCATCGAGGCGTTCGTCCGGCCGGGCCAGCGGGTGGTGCTCAAGCCCAACCTCCTGCGCCCCGCCTCGCCGGACGCGGCCGCCACCACGCACCCGGCGGTAGTGGCCGCCGTCGCCCGCCTGGTCGTCGCGGCCGGCGCCGAGGCGCTGATCCTGGACTCTTCCGGGGGGCCCAACTCCACTGCCTACCTGACGATGGTCCACCGCACCACGGGGATGACCTGGGCCGCCGAGGCCTCCGGCGCGCGCCTGGTCGCCGACCTGCACGCCACACAGGTACCCCTGGCCAAAGGGCTCATCCTCCACCGGGTGGATCTCGTCCGCGAGGCCATCGAGGCGGACGTCCTGATCAACC
This sequence comes from Chloroflexota bacterium, assembly GCA_012513725.1. Taxonomy (GTDB): domain Bacteria; phylum Chloroflexota; class Anaerolineae; order UBA1429; family UBA1429; genus JAAZBQ01. Next base: position 14,113 of record JAAZBQ010000220.1, on the reverse strand, counting down.
TCCCCAAGCTCAAAACCCACGGGTTGACCGGCCTGACGGTGGCGGTCAAGAACCTCTTTGGCCTGGTGCCCGGCGTGGCCAAGGTGGGCTATCATGGCCGCATGCAGGAACCGGAGGCCTTTGCCAAGGGCCTGCTGGACGTCTCCCTGGCCTCCGGCGCCGCGCTACACATCGTCGACGCCGTGGTGGGCATGGAGGGCAACGGCCCCTCTGCCGGGACCCCGCGAGAGGTGGGGGCCATCCTGGCGGGGCACAGCGCGCTGGCGGTGGACGTGGCGGCCGCCGCCCTGGTGGGGCGGGATCCGCTGGACGTGCGCACCACGCGGATAGCCGCCGAGGCGGGGCTGTGCTCGGGGAGGATCGAGGACGTGGAGATCGCCGGGGATTCCCTCGAAGGGCTGCAGGGGGCACCGTTCCGCCTGCCGGAGGGGTACGCGCCGGAGGGCCACGCCCCCCAGAGGCAGTCGCTGTTCGGCCGCATCGCCACGGGGTGGTTCTCCCGGCAACTGCTCGTCACGCCCCAGGCGGGGGAGCGCTGCACGGGGTGCGGGCTCTGCGCCCGGCATTGCCCGGTGGACGCCATCACCATGGAGAACGGCCGCGGCGTGGGCGCGCGGGCACGCATGGACGCGGCGCGCTGCATCCGTTGCTACTGCTGTCACGAACTCTGCCCAGCGCTGGCCGTGGAGCTGCGAAAGCCCGTCGTCGGCCGGCTGCTGGGCAGGTTCTAGCGATCTCGTGGGCTGCGCGTCAGGAGCCGGGGTTGGCGCCCTCCGGGTCGTCGGCCATGGGCTGCGCCTCGGACTCTACGGTGGATGCCTCAGAGGCATCGCCCTCGGCCGTCGGCGACCACGGCGCACCGGGGGTGTAGACCATGCTCGGCCGCTGGAGCTTGTGCCGCACGAACATCAGCGAACCAAAGAACACGAACAGGATGATCGACACCCACTGGGCCGTGGGCACGCCGGCGATTTTCCAGGCGTCCGGCCGGAAATAGCCCTCGATGAAAAAGCGGATGACGGGGTAGATCAGACCGTAGACGAAAAAGATGTCGCCGTACAGCCGGTTCCGCCGCCAGTTGCGCGCCAGGTACAAGAGCACTAAAAAGCCGATAAAGTTCAGGGACGACTCGTAAAAGAACGTCGGATGAAAGTACTCAAAGTTCGCATACTCGGCGGGCAGCCCCGGCGCCACGCGGTTCTCCGGGGGGATGTAGATGCCCCACGGCAGGTCGGTGGGCGGACCGAACAGCTCCTTGTTGAAAAAGTTCCCCCAGCGGCCGATGGCCTGCGCCAGGAGAAGCCCCGGCGCCACATAGTCCGACCACTCCAGGAAGCGCAGCTTGTAGTATTTGGCAAAGCCCCACAGGCCTACCAGGCCCCCGAGCACCGCGCCATAGATGCCAAAGCCGCTCATCTGCAGGCCAAACATCTCCCCGGGGTTCATCCGGTAATAGTCCCAGGACGAGATGATATGGTAGATGCGGGCGCCGATGACGCCGGTGAACAGGACCACCAGGAGCAGGTTCCAGGAGATCTCGGGATCGTGCCCGTTGCGGCTGGAGAGCCGGCTGGCGATATAGGCGGCCAGCACGGCGCCCGAGACGATGAGCACCCCGTACCAGTAGATGGCGATCGGGCCGATGCGGATGAGAACTGGGTCGGGCTGCATGCCTTCCTCCTCAGCAGCGCGGCTGCTGTTCATTACTGTAGACTGGCAGGAGCCAGTACGGTTATTATAGGCTTATGTCTGACGGCGGCAAGCGGGCTCGCGTAGTGTAGGGGGCCACGCCGGCCGCGCGATGCGTGAACACCTACGGAGCCGATCCATGAACCAGCAACCCAACTCTCGCTACTGCCTCTTGTGTGGCATCGACAACCCCATCGGCCTCAATCTGCGCTTTTACGAGGAGGGCGATGATCGCGTGGTGGCGCGCTTTACCCCGTTGCCCGAGCACCAGGGCTACCCCGGCGTCCTGCACGGGGGCCTCACCTCCGCCCTTCTCGACGAGACCATCGGCCGCACCCTGGTTCCCCACGACCTGTGGGCCATGACCGTGGAGCTGAACGTCCGCTTCCGCCGGCCGATCCCCGTGGGCCAACCGCTGACGGTGATCGGCGAGTTGGTGCGCCTGCGCAGCCGGACGATGGAGGGGCGCGGCGAGGTTCGCCTGGCCGACGGCTCCACTGCCGCCACCGCCGAGGCCAAGTACATCCTCCTCTCTGCCGAGCAGACGGACGCGTTTCGCGAGGAACTCGGCTGGTGGCAGGTGGTCCACGACGAACCGGAGAACGGAGCGCAGCCCCAGTAGCCGTTCGGAGGCGGAACACGGCCCCCGAACGCTAGAACGGAAGGAGATAGACGCATGGATCGACAACGCTGGATCATCCTCATCGTGGTGGCGGCCATCGCAGGGATCCTGATCGGCTGCTGCATCGGCGCGCTGGCCAGCACCGCACTGGGATCGCTGTGGACTAGCACGTCGCACAGCGAGACCGTGCCCCTGCCCCCGCGAGAGGAGTTGGTGCCCATGCCGGCCCCCGAGCGCACCCTGATGCCCACGCCATAGGACCACGGCGCACGTTCGCTGCCCGAAAGAGCGGACGCCGCGGCGCATGTGCCGCGGCGTCCGTTTTACCGTGTCGGCGAGTGCTCAGTGGAGCCCCGTCATCCGCACCCAGGCCAGGGCCAGAGCCCCGATGAGCGCCACGACGCCGTACAGGCCCACCAGGCCCAGGCCGCAGGGCAGGGCGAATCCGGTCTCCTCCTCCCCGCCTCCGGTCTCCTCCGGCGCGGGAGTCGGTTCCACGTCGCCAGGCGTCGGCTCGGCATCCGCGGGCGTTGGCTCCGGATCTGCGGCAGGAGGCGGCTCGGTGGTGGGCGCCTGAGCCACGGACTCTGGCGTGGCCGTGGCGGGAGCGGCCGTCGGCGGCTCGAGGGCCGCGGTGGGCGGCGGAGGCTCGGTGGCCGTCGGCTCCGGGATCATGGTTGGCTCCGGCGTATCGGTCGGCAGGGGCGTCTCGGTGGCCGGGGGGATCTCGGTCGGCAGCGGCGTCTCCGTCGGCACCGGGGTCTCGGTGGCGATGGGCGTCTCGGTCGGCGTGTTCGTGGGCGCGGCGGTGGGCGCGGGCGGCGCCTCCGAATAGAGACAGGCGTCGTCCCAGAACGAGTCGTTGTGCTTGACCGGGTACTCGGGCATGCCCCGGGTATACACCGTCACGTAATCACCCTGGGCGATGGTGCTCACGGTGAGCTGGGCCCAGTGGTCGTCGATGATCCCATCGACCTCGTGGCGAACATCGAACTCGTTGATCGTTCCCGACCAGACGGTGTTCGACGAGGGCAACGACCCAAAGCCGGGCGGCACGTCGCCATAGGGATCGATCCCCACAGAGGCGCGATAGTTGCCGGGCCCCCGGTTGGGCTTGTCCTGGGTGGGCCATTCCAGGTCGGAGATCGGGTGGCCGTTGGATTCCAGGTCGCGCTCACCGGTGTAGATGAGCACCCAGATGGAAAAGGTCACTTTGGCGCCCCGGGGCACCTGCACCCGCTGGTAGAACCCGGCGGTGTGCGAGCCATAGGTGGTAAAGAACTTTTGCGAGCGGGCGCCGCTGCGGATGGTATGGCCACTCTCCAGCGTGCTGATGTGGAGCGTCTTGTACTCCACCTCGCGGTTGATGGTGGCGTCCCCCAGGATGGACCAGGGCGTCCAGCCGTTGCCGATGGCCGACGAGAGGCTGGTACCCATCCCCTCCGTCTTGTACTCTCCCTCCTCAAAGCCGGGGTTGACCAGGAGGTTTCCCGGGCACTGCGCGGCGGCGGAGGCGGGCAACGCCAGCATGACGATGAGCAAGAGGACGGTGGTAGTGGCGAGCAGTGGCGTTCTGGTAGACACGGCTTCCCTCTCCCGCGTGGTGACAAAGAGGCTGACGGACAACCTGTGGTGGCCGCACTATACCACGCCCCGCGGCGTGGGCCAAAGCCCCCGGGGCGTGGCGCTTTGCGACCTCCTTACTTGGCCGGTCGAGCATGTTGTGGTAGACTCGTCCTTCGTGTGAGGTCCGCAACCTGCCCCTCGCATCCCCCGACCCCGCCCTACTGCACAAAGGAGAGCCTTGTCTGGCATGGAAAGACAAGCCGATCAGCGCATCCGTGACGCCCTGCGCATCTTTAGCGGCAGCTCTCACCCTCAACTCGCCCAGGAGATCGCCGAGAACCTCGGCTGCACGCTGTATCCCCGAGAGACCACCCGCTTTTCCAACGACAACCTGTTCGTGCAACTGGGTGCCAGCGTGCGCGGCAAGGAAGTCGTGATCATCCAGTCCTTCAGCCCGGACGTCTCGGACAACCTCCTCGAACTGCTGATCATGCTGGACGCGGCGCGCAGCGCCTCGGCCAAGACGGTGCACGCCATCATTCCCTACTTTTCCTACGCGCGCTCCGACAAGAAAGATCAGCCGCGCATCTCGATCGTCGGGCGCCTGGTGGCCGACCTGATCGGCACTGCGGGCGCCGGCCACGTGATGACCATGACGCTGCACTCGCCCCAGGTTCACGGGTTCTTTTCCATGCCCACCGACCACCTCACCGCCCAGCAGGTGTTCGTGCAGCACTTTGGCGACCGCGACCGCTCCAACATGGTCATCCTGTCGCCCGATATCGGCAACGCCAAGCGCGCCACGAAACTGGCCCGCGCCCTCGGCGTGAGCGTAGCCGCCGGCGACAAGGAGCGCATTTCGGACGAGTCGGTGCACTATGCCGGCATCATCGGCGATATCTGCGGCAAGGACGTCATCATCTTTGACGACGAGATCGCCACGGGCGGATCGATCGCCGGGCTGATGCCCATCCTGCGCGACTGCGGCGTGCGCCGCGTCTCGCTGGCCTGCACCCATGGCCTCTTTTCCGGCGCGGCCATCGAGCGGCTGGGGGCCATCCCCGAGATCGACGAGATCGTCACCACGAACACGGTGCCCATCCCGCCGGAGAAGCGGCTGCCCAACATGACGGTGCTCTCGGTGGCGCCCATTTTCGCCGAGGCCCTGCGTCGCAACCTCTTGGGGCAATCGGTGGGCTCGCTGTTCGCCTACTGGCCCGACGCGGACGAGGGCTGACCGCCCGTCCCGCCCGACCAACCAAAGAGCCGCCCGCCGGAAGACTCCGGCGGGCGGCTTGGCCGTTGCGCGTTAGGGCAGGATCGGCAGCGTGTCCGGCGCAAAGGGCAGCACCGTCACCGTGGCCTCCGCCCCGTGCCGCCCCAGGGCGTCCGCCAGCGCGGCGTTCACCGTCGGGAAGGGGGCAAAGGAGAGGGCCCGCGCCTCCTCGTCGGTGATCCCGCCGGAGACGATGGACACGGAGGCCCGCTCCCGGGCGTTCGCCCAGGCCAACGTCAATGCGGCGCCGGTGAGGTCGTGGATGGCGCCCGAGGCGATCCCGGCCTCGATCTCGTCCCAGGGTTTGCCGCCGAACTCTAGCACGCCCGGGTGGGTGGCGGCCACGCCTTCCGGGCAGGGGGTGACGATGATGATGGTGCCGCCCGGCTTGACGCACAACTCGGCCGAGTAGAGCGTCTTGTGCGCCTGCCAGAACTCCGAGTCGCAGGGGTGCGAGCCCGCCACCACGATATCGGCCAGGGCGGGGACCTCCACCCCGTAGACCCGGCGCGAGAGCGCCACGCCCTGCCGAAAGGCGGCGCGGGGCTCGCCGAACACCGCGCCCACCACGCCGCCCTCGGCGTTCAGCACCGTGTTCAGGATGGCGCGCAGCCCCGCCCGCTCGGCGATGGCCTCCATCTCCTGGCGCACCTTGTTTTCCACCACCCCCATCAGGCTCACCCGGTGGCGCACCGAGAGGAGGTGCACCTCGCCGGTGGTGCGCTCGCCGCAGACGCCGGGCTGGATGATCTTGGCCCCGCCGGAAAAGCCGGGGATGTGGTGGGGCACGATGGAGCCGATGCCGATGACCCGTTCGGCCTCCAGCACCCGCCGGTTCAGCGTCACCGGCACGCCCGCCGGGGTGGTGCCTACGGTCACCAGGGCCTCGGGGGTAAAGGGCTCGTGGTTCAGGATGGCGATGCGGCGCACGGTCTCGGCGCCGAACTTACGCAGCATCTCGGCCTCGGTCATGGGCCGGTGGGTGCCCAGGGCGATGAGCAACTGCATGCGCGCGTCCGGAAGGCCGGCGGCGTTCAGGGCGTCGAGGACGAGGGGCACGATGACGTCGGTGGGGGTGGGACGGGTGCCGTCATCGGCCACCAGGAGCACCTGCCCGGCGCCCTCCACCAGTTCGGCGAGGCCGGGGCCGCCGATGGGCGCCGACAGCGCCCGGCGGATCTCGGCCGCCACGTCGTCGACGGCCGCCGTGGGCTGGGGCCAAAAGGAGCCCAACAGGTTGGGGCTCGGCACGGCAAAGGTCACCTGCTCCTCGCCGTAGGGAATGGTCACCGGGGTCTCGTTCGGCACGATGTCACCTCCATCACGCGGGCATGCCCGGGACTATACACCGCCCCCGCCCGCCGGGCAAAGCGCCTTGCCACTTCCCTTCCCGGAAGGTGCCTTGCCTTCCGGGAAGGTTCCGAGAAGGGGAGAGGGGAATTTGGCCGCCGCCCGGTTTGGCCTTAGAATCACTCCTTGGCCCGCACGACGCGGGCCATTGGTATGCAGCACAATGGCAAGGATAGACACATGGAAGTAGGAATCGTCGGTCTGCCCCTCGCGGGCAAGACGACGCTGTTCAACGCCCTGACCCGCTCGGACGCCCAGACGGGCGCCTATGCCTCGGGGCGCAACGCCCAGCACACCGCGGTGGTGGAGGTCGCCGACCCCCGCGTGGACGTGCTCTCGGACATGTTCCGCCCGCTCAAGACCACGTGGGCCAAGGTGCAGTTCACCGACGTGAGCGGCGCCGGCGCCGGCAACGGCGAGCAGGGGCTCGACCAGCAGACGCTGAACGCCCTCAGCCGCTGCGACGCCCTGGTGCTGGTGGTCCGCGCCTTTGAGAACGACCAGGTGCCCCACCCCGACGGCGCGGTGGACGCCGCACGGGACCTCGCCAGCCTGCGGTTGGAGCTCATCCTGTCGGACCTGACCATCGTCGAGCGGCGCATCGAGCGCATCGACCAGGGGCTGAAAAAGAGCCGCGCGGCGGACAGGGCCCCCCTGGAGCGTGAGCGGGCCCTCATGGAGCGCTTTGTGGCGGCCCTGGAGGCCGAGACGCCCATCGCCGACCTGGACCTGGCCGAGGACGAGGAGCAACTGATCCGCGGGTTCCAGTTCCTCTCCGCCAAGCCCAACCTCGTCATCCTGAACGTTGGCGAGAGCGACCCGCTCCCCGAGGACCTGGACTGGGCCAACGGTCACCGCCGCTCGCTGCCCCTGGCGCTGCGGGGCAGCCTGGAGATGGAGATCGCCCAGCTCCCGCCCGAGGAGATGGCCGAGTTCCTGGCCTCCTACGAGATCGCCGAGCCGGGCCTGCACCGCCTGGTGCGCGAGGCCTATGGGCTGTTGGGGCTGATGTCCTTCTTCACCGTGGGAGAGGACGAGGTACGCGCCTGGACGGTGCGACGGAGCGCTCACGCCGTCGAGGCGGCGGGAGCCATCCACTCCGATCTGGCCCGCGGATTCATCCGCGCGGAGGTCATCTCCTACGACGACATGATCGCCGCAGGGACGATGGCCAAGGCCCGCAGCCTTGGCCGCCTGCGCCTGGAGGGCAAAGAGTACATCGTCCAGGATGGCGACATCCTGAACATCCGCTTTAACGTCTAGCGTCCCGTCCACGTCACACCGCCCGGGAGCGCGCTCCCGGGCGGTGTGTGCGTTGCGGCCCATCCCGTGCGCAGTCTACTCCCGGCGGCGGGCCACCACGACGTCCCTCCGGCGGATGACCCGGTCCACCCGGTGGGCCAGGGCGTCGTAGGGAGGCTCGTTCAGCACCTCCAGCCGCGCCTCCTGCCCGACGACGTCCAGCATCTCGGCGCGGGGGAAGCGGGTGGCGTCCCAGGCCAAAGCCAGGGCGCCGCCGGGCAGGAGCAGCCCCGTCCACACGGGCAGCGCCTCGCCGAGGAGCGCGACGAGCGGCCCGCGGTGCTGGATCCCGTAGGGCAAGTCGGCCACCAACAGGTGCGCCGGCCGCACGCCGCGCAGGAGCTCCTCCGCCTGCACGGTCTCCCCCTGGGCCAGGATGCACTGCCGCTGCGGATCGCGCCCTACCGTCAGCCACCAACGCCGGCCAAAGCCCCGCAGGCGCTCCTCGCGCACCTGGCAGGGGATGCGCTTCTCCCGGGCATAGCCCTGCAGAAAGGTCGCCGTGGACTGGACGTCCTGGGGCGATTTCTCCACGCCGGCCACATCGGCGCCCAGCATCAGCCCCACCAGGAGCGTCGTCCCGCCCCCGGCCAGGGGATCCATCAGCCGCAACTCGCCCCAGGGCTGCGGCGCGAACGCCGAGGCGTGCCGGGCCACGTTGCACATAAAGTGGGTGAATAGCTCGTTCGTCTTGCCCCGATAGCGACGCGCGGTAACCAGGTCGGGGGGCAGGAAGGGGAGGTAGCCGGTCTCCACCGGACGCAACCAGGGCCCCGGCTCGCCGCCCACCTCCTTATGGTAGGCGAACCAGGCGCTCACCGTGGCCAGGGCGCCCAGCTCTTCCGTCAGCCGCTCGTCGGGAGCGCCGCGCAGCGCCACCCGAAGATAATCCTGCCCGCCGAGGCGCACGGGCTCCAGCCCGGCGATGTGCGGCCCCAGGGGGCTGAGCGCCAGTTCGTGGGGCGCCAGGGCGCTGGCCAGCTCGGCGTATTGGGTGCTGCGCTGCGGTGCGATCTGGGCGAGAAGCGTCGTCACGTTTTCCATTCCAACATCTCCCCTTCCCGGAAGCTGCGGGGCCGTCCACGGCCCGGCTTCCGGGAAGGTTCCGAGAACCTCGCAGACGCACGAACCTTCCCAAAGGGCGAGGCGCCCTTCGGGAAGGAACGGCTACATCGGCAGTAGCCGCTTGCCCGCGCAGAGCAGATCCTGGGCCTCCTCCGGCGAGTGTCCCTCGGCAAAGATGCGCAGGAGCGGCTCCGTCCCGGAAAACCGCAAGAGCACCCAGCGGTCGTCGTCCAGGATGAACTTGTTGCCGTCGATGGCCAGCACGTGGCGCACGGCATAGGGCCCCACCCGCTCCGCGGGCCGCTGGCGCAGGTGCCGGGGGAAGAGGGCCTTCATCTCCGGGGTGGCCGGGAGGTTCGCCTCGGCCATGTACAGCCGCCCGACGCGCCCGAACAGGTCGCCGAGGAGCTCCGAGATGGTCCGCCCGGTGATGGCCAGCATCTCGACGATGAGCGCCGCAGCCAGGATGCCGTCCTTGCCCAGGATGTGCCCGCGGATGGTGAGGCCGCCGGAGGACTCGCCCCCCAGGATAGCCCCGTGGGCCTTCATCGCCTCGGCGACGTGCTTGAACCCCACCGGCACCTCGATGCACTCTTCGCCAAAGTCGCGCGCCAGGCGGTCCAGCATGTGGGTGGTGGCTAGGTTGCGGACCACCGCGCCCCCCTCGCCCCGCTCCTCGTGGAGGTACCAGTACAACAGCAGCAGGAGGTCGTTCACCGGCACATAGCGGCCCCGCTCGTCGACGATGGCGATGCGGTCCGCGTCGCCGTCGGTGGCCAGCCCGAGATCGAACCGCCCATCGCGCACCTCGTGGATCAGCAGCCCCAGCGCCTCGATATCCGGCGCCGGCGAACGCCCGCCAAAGAGGGGATCGTGGCGGCCGTGGATGGTCACCACCCGGCAGCGGGCCTCGGTGAGCACGATGTTGATGGTCACCTCGCCGACGCCGTACATGGGATCCACCGCCACGCGGAGCCCCGCCCGGCGGATGGCCTCCATGTCCACAAAGCGCTCCACCGCGTCGACGTACTCGTTCGTATAGTCCCGATCGCGCACCAGGCCGGCCGTCCGCGCCAGGGGCAGCTCCACCTTGACCACGTCATCGGTGGTCAGGGCGTTGGCCTCGGCCTCGATCTCGCCGGTTTCCTCGTCCAGGAGGAGTGAGCCGTCCTCCTTGAAGACCTTGAGGCCGTTCCATTCCGGCGGATTGTGTGAGGCGGTAAAGGCCAGCCCATAGGCGGCGCGCATCTGGGCGGTGGCATAGGTTACCAGGGGTGTGGGGGCGGGCTCGGGGAGGAGGGTGACGGGCACGTTGTTGCCGGCGAACACCTCCGCGGCGGCCTCGGCGGCCGAGTTGGAGAGAAACCGTCGGTCGTAGCCGATCAGGACGCCGCTCCCCTCCTGACCGGTACGCAGGAGCCTGCCGGCGAGGGCCTGGGAGAGGCGGCGGACATTGTGCAGGGTGAACCCCTCGCCGATCACCGCGCGCCAGCCGCCCGTGCCGAACTGGATGATGTTCTCCTCCTCGATGCGCCGCGGCCGGAGGATGCGCTTTTGCAGGATGAGCTCCGCGGCCTCCAGGTCCTCCGGGGTGTTGATGCCCAGGAACTCCTCCTCGTCGGCGCTGCGGTAGGCCTCCACCCGGGCGCCCTGCTTGGCAAAGCAGCGCACCACGTCGGTGAGGGGAAAAACGTCCCGCTGGCCGGCGGCCTCCAACGCACCGAGCACGGCAAAGAGGCGCGGGGCCCGGGCCACATAGGCGCCGAGGTTCAGCTCGCGGATGCCCCGGGTGCGCTCGTCGGCATAGGCCTCCTCGATGACATCCACCACCCCGCCCGAGGCGTCGCGCACCACCCGGCCGTAGGGCAACGGCTCGTCGGTGGTGCCGGTCAGCAGGGTGAGGTCGGCGGCTTTCAGCCGGTGGCGGGTGAGCATCCCCTTGAGGGAGGAGAGGCGAAAGAGCGGCGTGTCGCCGTACAGGACGAGGAGGTCCCCGTCATAGTCGGCGAGTTGCGGCTTGGCCTGCAGCGTGGCGTGCCCTGTCCCCAGGATGTCCTCCTGGAGGACGTAGCGGTACGCGGGCCCCAGGTGGGCCTCGATGGCCTCGTGCTGGTAGCCGACCACGATGTGGATGTGCTCGGGGCGCGCCAACTGGCGGGCCAGGTCCAGGACATAGTCGATGATCGGCCGATCGCCGAGGGGCTGGAGCGCCCGGGGGTAGGCGACGCCGGGGCGCGGGCCCTGGGCGGCGGCCAGAATCAGGACCCGCAGGTCATCGGGAGGGCAGTCGGCGGCGTGGCGCTCGGTCATCACGGAACCTCCTGGACAGGGCGCGAGGGGATCCCCGCTCAGGCCCCATCCTAGGCCAACAGGGGACGCTGTCAAACGGAATGCGCCTCGTCCGTGGGCACTGGGCTACTGGGTTGGAGCGCACGACACCGGGCCGGCGCCGTACATACTTGACAGAGAAGGGGCGCAAGAGTATCATCTGTTAGCACTCTGACGTCGAGAGTGCTAAGCACTTGACGATAATGGACGGATTTCGCCCAGAACCCTTGACAGAGCGCCGAGAGGATGCTATCATGATCTGGCACTCGACTCCTAGGACTGCTAAGAGGCGCCCGGTTGCGCGCCGATTGAGAAGATAATGTCGACGGAACAACAGCCTACGCTGCGACAGCGCGAGATTCTGGATATCCTGGTCCGCGAATACGTGGCCTCTGCCGCCCCGGTGGGTTCGGGTACCCTCCGGGCCCTGGGCAGGCTGCGCGTGAGCACGGCCACCATCCGCAACGAGCTGGTAGCCCTTGAGGAGCTGGGGTTCGTCTCCCAGCCGCACACCTCGGCGGGGCGCGTGCCCACCATTCGCGGCTACCGGTACTTTGTCGAACAGCTGATGGCCGACACGGACCTGCCCGTCCCCGAGCAGCGCACCATCCACCACCAGTTCCACCAGTTGCGGCTGGATCTCGACCAGTGGATGGAGCTCACCGCCGCCGTCTTGGCGCACACCGTGCGCTCGGCGGCCCTGGTGACGCCGCCGCGGGCCACCTCGTCGCGCTTTCGGCACGTGGAGCTCATCTCGGTGAGCGAGCGGATGTTCCTCTTGGTGCTCGTCCTGCAGGATGGCAGCATCCACCAGGAGATGTTGACCACCCGGCACGTCCTGTCGCAGTCCGAGTTGAGCCAGACCTCGAACAAGCTGAACGCCCTGTTCCACGATCGTTCGGAGGGCGAGATATCGACCCTGCAGGACCCCGAACTCCAGCGCCTGGCCGAGTGGGAGGGGGAGGTGATCCAGCGGGTGATGCGCCTGATGCGCCTGGTGGACGAGGAGTCCGTCAGCCGCATCTACTCCGACGGCCTGGTGAACGTGTTGGAGCAGCCCGAGTTCGTCGAGGCGGACAAGTTCCGCCGCATCGTCGAGGTGATGGAGCACGGCAACCTGCTGCGCTCCATCCTGGCCAACATCCTCAAGGCCAACGGCGTGCAGGTGATCATCGGCGGGGAGGGCGATTATCCCGAGTTCGACGATGTAAGCCTGGTGCTCACCCCTTATGGCATCCGCGGCCTGGCCAGCGGCGTGCTGGGGGTGATGGGGCCCACCCGCCTGCCCTATGCCCGCGCCGTCTCCACGGTGCGCTATGTGGCGCAGGTGATGAACAGCATGGTAGCCGACCTGTACGGGCAGCCTGACCCGGAGGGCGGGGCGGATCGTTTGGAGCGTCGCAAGGAGAGGGAGTAGACGAATGACGGATACGATGGAAACGCCGGGCCCCGGCGACATGGAGGACCAGGGCCCAGGGGCCCAGCAGCCGGAGGAAGATGTGGAGGGCGCCTCGGCCCAGGTGGGGAACGACCTGCTCGCCCAGGTCGAGGACCTGCAGGCCCAGGTGGACGAGTACCTCGACAAGTACCGCCGCACCTTGGCCGAGTTTTCTAACTACCGCAAGCGTCAGGATCGCGAGCGCCAGCAGCAGGCGTGGCGCATCCAGGCCGACGTCATCCGGACGCTCCTGCCGGCCCTGGACGATTTCCGGCTCGCCCTGGAGCATGTACCCGACCGGGACGCAGACTCCCCCTGGGTGCAGGGGATCGCCCTAATCGAGCAGAAACTATTCGGCGTGCTGCAGCAGTTCGACGTGACGCCGATCGAGGCCCAGGGCGAGCCTTTTGATCCGAACGTTCACGAAGCCATGCTCCAGGAGCACAGCGACGAGTACCCCGAGGGCGCCGTGATGGAAGAGATCCGCAAGGGGTACCTGATGAACGGCCAGGTCCTGCGACCCACCGTCGTCAAGGTGTCGCAGGGCGCGCCCGAGCCCGACGACGGATTCGAAGACTAGGCATTTACGTCTCAACCACTGGATTGAGACTGCGAAATAGAGACGGAGAGACAGAGGAGTAATACCCATGGCGAGAATCATTGGCATTGATCTGGGAACCACGAACTCGGTGATGGCCGTGATGGAAGGCGGCGAGCCGACCGTGATCCCCACGGCGGAGGGCTCCAACCTGTGCCCTTCCGTGGTGGCAGTGAACCCCAAGACCGGCGAGCGGATGGTGGGCCAGGTGGCGCGCCGCCAGGCGATCACCAACCCAGAGAACACCATCTTTTCCATCAAGCGGCTGATGGGCCGCAAGTACGATGACCCGCAAGTGACCAAGGCGCGCCAGATCCTGCCCTACAAAATCGTCGAGAAGGACAACGGCGACGCGTGGGTGGTGATGGGCGACAAAGAGTACTCGCCCCCGGAGATCTCGGCCATGATCCTGGCCAAGCTCAAGGCCGACGCCGAGGCCTACCTGGGCGATCAGGTCACCCAAGCCGTGATCACCGTGCCGGCCTACTTTAGCGACTCGCAGCGGCAAGCCACCCGAGATGCCGGGCGGATCGCCGGGCTCGAGGTGCTGCGCATCATCAACGAGCCCACGGCGTCCTCGCTGGCCTACGGCCTGGACAAGAAAAAGGACGAGCAGATCGCCGTCTATGACCTGGGCGGCGGCACGTTCGATATCTCCATCCTGGATATCGGCGACGGCGTCTTTGAGGTGGACTCGACGAACGGCGACACCTTCCTGGGCGGCGACGATTTCGACCAGGAGATCATTAACTGGATCGCCGACGAGTTCCGGCGCGAGCAGGGCATCGACCTGCGCAACGACCGCATGGCTCTCCAGCGCCTCAAGGAGGCGGCGGAAAAGGCCAAGATCGAGCTCTCCACCACCCAGCAGACGGATAT
>JAAZBQ010000219.1 GCA_012513725.1 Chloroflexota bacterium | reverse complement strand
GCACCCGGCCTCGGGCGCGTAGGGCAGATACCAGCCCTTCTCGTCTCGCAGGCTGGCCACCTCGGGGCACTCGCGCCAGGTATCTCCGCTGTCGTGGCTGATAAAGATGCCGCCTGGCTGGGTGCCGGCCAGCACCAGGTCGCGATCCTCGTGGTGAAAGCGGAGCCAGCGCACGTGGGGGATGCTCAGCCCTTCGTTCCGCGGCTGCCAGGTCTTGCCGAGGTCATCGGAGCGAAAGACGCCCTCGGTGGTGCCCGCCAGCGCGATGCCATCGTGCGCGACGACGCACGTAGCGTGGATCTCGTTCAGGGCGCGGAATCGTTCGATCCAGCGATCGCGGGATCGCTCGATGGTTATCAGGCCATGGTCCGTGGCCAGGAACAGCAGGTTGTTCATGTTCCCTCCTCGGGGACTCTACGCACTCGAGCGGTGCGACGGGGGCGGTGCGCGGCTGTAGGCAACGCTCGCGGCGCCACGAACGGTGAACTCTCGATGGCGTCCAGGGACGTGAGCGTGACGGAGGGGGGCGCGAGCAGGGCAGCGGGAGGTCGCGTCGGGGAGGCACTTGACGGTACGCCCTTATGGTAGTCCGCCGTCTGGCGAACTGTCAAGTTGTGCGGCGCCTGTTGAGGCGGCTCCAGACCTTGACGGGCGCCAGGGGCGCCCCTATACTAGGGATAGCACATACACTACCGGCAGGGCCGCCGCATGGAATGACGACCCACTCCGCGCCCGCTCACCTTACTCAGGTGTGCGGGCGTTCTGTCTTTTGGCGGCCGGCCGCCTAGGAAAGGAGCGACATGAAGTACAAGGCGTTCCACGACGGGCAACCGGTGCCTGTGCTGGGGCTGGGCACCGCTCACTACGGCGCCTCCTCCGAGCGCAGGTCCGAGGTCTCCACCCTACGCGCCGCGCTGGACATGGGCTATGCTCATATCGACACGGCCGAGGCATACGGCGGCGGGGGATCGGAGATCGTCATCGGCGAGGCCATTCAGGGTTACGATCGGAGCAAGCTGTTCCTCACCAGCAAGGTGCGGGGCTCGCACCTGCGCGGCGAACAGGTGATGGAGGCCATCGAGGGCTCGTTGCGGCGCCTGGATACGGAATATCTGGACCTCTACCTCATCCATCATCCCGATCCCAAGGTGCCCCTCGAGGAGACCTTTGAGGCGCTGAACCAACTCGTCGAACAGGGCAAGGTGCGCTATATCGGAATCAGCAACTTTGATAGCGACCAGATGGACAAGGCCTACGGCCTCACCAAGAGCATCCTGGCCACGAACCAGGTACACTATAACCTGCTGGTCCGCGAGCCCGAGGATAACGGCGTGCTGCAGTACTGCCAAGAGCACGATGTCCTGCTGACGGCCTACTCTCCGCTCAAGAATGGCGTCCTCCAGCAGCAGGGCGTGCGCAGGATCGCCGACAAGCACGGCGCTTCTCCCGCGCAGATCGCCCTGGCGTGGCTGATCGCCAAGGACAAGGTGATCACCATCCCGCAGTCGCACAACGTAGAGCACATGCGCGATAACCTCGGGGCGCTGGACATCACCCTGAGCGCCGAGGACACCTCCTCCCTGGACGGCCTCGCCACCGGCGCCATGCAGGTCGGTCGGTAGCGAGCGGCCCGAGGACCGGCCGAGGACGGACAGCGCGACCGGTCGCGCTGTCCGTCGCCTGTTCGCCCCCCTGCACTCCTGGCATTGTGGAGGGGGGCGCGACGCGATAGAATCGACGGGACGTCGCAGCAGCGCATCGGAGGAGGTCCCATGCTCAAGTACACCCTGACGCACCCCGAGATCCTCGCCGCCCTGGGCACCGCCGGCCATGGCTCGCAGATCCTGATCGCCGACGGGAACTATCCCTTTACCACCGGCTCGAGCCCCACCGCGAAGAGGGTCTACCTGAACCTCACCCGCGGGTTTGCTCCGGT